>JBFLXE010000018.1:0-27099 GCA_040757455.1 Nitrospirota bacterium | reverse complement strand
ACATCATCAATTGAAAGGTTCATCATGTCAAGGAACGGAATGGTGAAGGCTGTATCAGGGGCAGGTTTCTGTTGCACAAGGACAGGGATGAGAGTGATTGGGAAATAAAAATCTTTTTTTGGTATTTTATGGACTTTTCTTTTTTCAGCGGACTTGAGAAAAAAGATTATGGTGTCTGGATCTATATCACCTCTGACTTTTATTCCACTTTCATTTTTAAAATGGGATTCGTATTCAAAAGATTTTACAGAATAAGCAAGGTCAGAGAGGCATTTTAATTTTTCAATAAGGAGTTTATCTTCACTGTTTTTCTTAACCTTTGTTTGGCGTTCATGCCTGATTATTAATTCATCGCCGGCTTTTTCAAAAGCGGTACTGGCATAACCGATCTTTTTTCCCTCAGCATAAATATCGTACCAATAGGTTTGCTTTCCGAAAGCCTCTGCTAATGTCATGGATTTTTCTAAAGGGGTGCCTGCGTAATTCTTATATAAAAGGACAGATATTAAGATGAGCCAGACACAAATGATAACGCCATTTATTATTCTCGTTTTTTTAGACATCAATTTTTCGATTTTATCACAAAATCACCTATATAAATTTCACAAAATCTTCGAAAAGATGAGGTCATATTCTGCCACACGGAAACCTGATTTTGAATAGAAATTCATGGCTGGCAGGTTTTTCAATTGAGTTCTTGCACGTACGAACTGCACGTTCTGTTTTCTAAACCAATCTACAGCCGCTGCCAGCAAGTTTGTACCAAGCCTCTTGCCTCTCTGACTTCTTTTTATGCCAATAAGCTTGATTTCCCCCCTACCTTTTGCAGACTTTTTACAGGTCACAAATCCTGTCCCGGGAATGATGAAGACGGCATCTGCTGCTTCTCCCCTCACTGAATTTTCTATCCAGGTCTGATAGAGCTTATCAGCTTCTCCTCTGGAATAAAAAGGGTCATTATAAAAGCGACTTTCCCCAAAAAGCGATGTGATCATCCTTTTAAGAACCGGGATATCGCTCTCTGAAGCTATTTTAATCAATTTCCTGGTATTGTAATCTCTATTTTTTCCCAAAGATATATGTTTAATTTCAACCTCCCATATTACTCCGATGTCCGTTAGATAAAAACCGTTCGATTCCAAAGCCCTGATTAACGTTGTGTTCTGGCTATACAATTTGCACACAACGTATCTATAGCCATTACCCTTAGCTGTTTTAAGCGAAGCAGGTATCTGATTGATCGATTCTACATCGACACTCAACACTCCTATCTTTTTCCCGAATAATTTGCTATCCCATATTAATTCGCGAATCATTAGCCTAAAATATCTGCTCTTTTATCACGTAAAGTGGCCTTTGCTGCACGGCCTGATACGTCCGGCCGAGGTATTCTCCAAAAATTCCTATGATAAGTAACTGCAAGCCGCCGACAAAGAAAATCGATACGATTATGGAGGCATAGCCTAAAACAGGAATTCCATACAAAATCTTCCGAAATATAAAATATAACCCAACGATAAGACTGATCAACGAACTCAGCAAGCCCACATATGTCGCAATTCTGAGAGGTATCGTGGAAAAGGCTGTAATCGCATGAAAAGCGAGCTTGAACATCCTGGGGACATTGTACTTGCTTTTTCCTTTCAAGCGCGGATTATGCGCGATCTCCACTGTTGTTGAATTGAAGCCTGCCCAGGCCATCATCCCGTGGATAAATCTTGCCTGTTCTCTCATATCTTTTAACACATCAACGAGCCTTCGGCTCAGAATCCTCAACATCGTCTGACCCGCGGGGATATCAACTCCTGAAAACTTTCTCAAGATTTGCCAAAAGAAATATGATGTCATCTTTTTTAAAAAGGGGTCCTGTCTCTGACGTCTTATGCCGTATACCAGATCATAACCCTCCTTGAACTTATCGTAAAGTTTTGGAATTTCTTCGGGTGGGTCCTGCAGGTCCCCGTCCATCAGAATAATTACTCTGCCCTTCGCGTAATCTAGCCCTGCCGTGAGAGCCATATGATGTCCGAAGTTTCTCGAAAAACTAATAGCTTTGACTTTCGCATCTTTTTCATGAAGTCCGCGAATTATCTGCCATGACCCGTCTTTGCTTCCATCATCCACCATTATGATTTCATAGCTATCGAGAGACAATCCTTCTCGATCGCAAAGCTCTTTCATTACGGGAGTCAAACGCTCATAGAGGTCGGAGATGTTTTCGACCTCGTTGTAAATTGGCACAACGATGGAAAATTCAGGCTGATATGTGTTCATATTTTCTTTCTTTTCAATATTTTAATAAAAAATTTTATAATAATCATGGTGAAAAGGGTAGAATTTTTCCGGCACAGTATCGATGATAAGGACATAGAGAGAGTAAGCAGCGTTCTGAAATCCATATTTCTCACGACGGGCGATGAAGTTAAAGAGTTCGAACGAAGATTCTCCGGGTATCTCGGAATTAAGCATTCAATAGGCCTTACGAGCTGCACCGCTGCCCTCCAGCTAAGTCTCATTTCTCATGGAATCGGGGCGGGAGATGAGGTCATCACCACGCCGATGAGTTTCTGTGCTACTGCGAATGCCATATTTCATGCCGGAGCAACGCCGGTTTTTGTCGACGTGGAAGCAGAAACAGGCAATCTGAACGCAGATTTGATCGAATCCGCTGTTACCGAAAAAACTAAGGCCGTTCTTCCCGTACATCTTTACGGTCAAATGTGCGATATGGTCAAGGTGAAAAAAATAGCCCAAAAATTTAATTTAAAAGTAATCGAAGATGCCGCACATGCGATCGAAGCTTCGAGGGATCGTGTCAGAGTGGGGCACCTTTCTGATGCAGTATGCTTCAGCTTCTATGCCACAAAAAACATCACTTCAGGTGAAGGTGGGGCAGTAAGCACAAATGACGGTAAAATTGCGGAGGTTTTACGAATTCTAAGACTCCACGGGATTGATAAAGACGCTGCTGACCGATATACGAAAAGATATCAGCATTGGGATATGCCAATGCTGGGCTGGAAATACAACATGAGTAATATACAGGCTGCGCTTTTGATCGGCCAGCTTGAGCGGATCAACGACCTCTGGCAGAGGCGCGATAAACTCTGGAGATTTTATGAGGAGGAACTGAAATCTGTTAAAGACGTAAGACTTTTGACAACGCTTGCGAACGTCAAGCATGGAAGACACCTTTTTACTGTGCTCGTGCCGCCAGATAAAAGGGATTCAACTCTCTGGGAACTGCAGGATAGAGGCATTGGTGTCGCTGTCAACTACAGGCCGATTCACCTGCTCAGTTATTACAGAAAAAAATTCGGTTATTCCGAAGGAGATTTTCCCGTGGCCGAGGATATAGGGAAAAGAACCATATCATTACCGCTATATCCTTCTCTTAATGAGAAAGATGTGAGATATGTCGTTAGAACGCTTAAGGAAGTGCTTTGACAGTATCAGTAAAATGCCTGAATGAAGAAATAGCTTTTTTAAGCTTTCTGTGAGGTAATAATGAAAACAATTCTTGTAACAGGTGGTGCAGGATTTATCGGGAGCAACTTCGTTGATTACATTTTTAGAAAATACTCTGATTACAAATTGATAATATTGGACTATCTGACCTACGCAGGTGACGTTGAAAATATTGCGGGAGATATCCGGAATTCAGATAGGTTCGAATTCTGGTACGGCGATGTAAACAATCTTGATCTAGTGAGCGACCTTGTTGGGCGATCAAATGTGGTAGTGCATTTTGCCGCAGAGACTCACGTGGCTCGCTCACTTTATTCGCATCGTGTATTTTTTGTCACGGATGTTCTTGGTACTCAATCTGTCGCAAATGCTGTTCTCAAACACTCTGACAGGATAGATCGTTTCATCCACATATCAACATCCGAGGTTTATGGTACTGCTTTATACGAGCCAATGGACGAGAATCACC
Source organism: Nitrospirota bacterium (assembly GCA_040757455.1). Taxonomy (GTDB): domain Bacteria; phylum Nitrospirota; class Thermodesulfovibrionia; order Thermodesulfovibrionales; family SM23-35; genus Kmv42. The sequence goes on along the minus strand of JBFLXE010000018.1, from coordinate 23,162 downwards.
CTCTAAATCCTACAAGCCCCTATGCGGCTGCAAAGACAGGTGCCGACAGACTCGTCTATTCCTACATTGTTGCCCATGACCTACCTGGTGTGATAATGAGACCATTTAACAATTATGGTCCAAGACAGCATCTTGAAAAGGTTGTTCCCCGTTTTATCACAAGCTGCATTCTTGGAGAACCCCTCACCATTCATGGTGAGGGGTTAGCCTCGCGAGACTGGGTCTATTCTGAAGACACAGCGAGGGCAATTGATCTCACGATTCACGCACCCATTGAGAAAGTGAAGGGTGAGGTTTTAAATGTGGGAACAGGGCGAAGCCTGAGTGTTTTTGAAATAGCACGGAAGGTGCTGGAAGCTTTTGGTCTTGATGAAAAATACGAATTTATACCCGATCGTTACGGACAGGTGCAGAAGCATATCGCTTCAAATGAAAAGGCACAGAAAACGATCGGGTTTGTTCCTGCGGTTAGCTTTGAAGAAGGTCTTCGTAAAACCATTGAGTGGTATAAAGATAACAGGCGGCTCTGGGAAAAACAGATACCTTTGAGACGCGTACCCGTAAAATTAAGAGACGGTACCGTTGCATGGTATTAGAGTACCTCAAAATATAAATATCTACAGGATTCCATCCATTTTTTTCTTGACAAGCACTTCTTTTTTTCTGTATTTTTAAAATCTTGATATATATATTTTCGAAGTTCGAAGGGGGGTAGAGAATTGTATGCTTTAGGTACCCATCTTTTGGTGGAATTGAGGGATTGTAATCCTGAAATTCTGAGGAGTATTGAAAAGGTTAGAAATGCTATGGTCTCGGCAGCGGGAGAGGCCAGGGCGACAATAGTAGACATTTCCTTCCACGAGTTTAATCCTTTTGGCATCAGCGGCGTAATTGTAATCGCAGAATCCCATCTCACTATTCACACATGGCCTGAGTACGGATATGCGGCAGTCGATATTTTCACATGCGGAGACGTCATAAAACCAGAGGTTGCAGCATCATATCTGGTGAAACTGTTTGAATGTAAGAATCCTTCTATCGTTGAGATGAAGAGAGGCATACTATCTCACGAGAATGAAAAACTTCCTCATAAAGTTTCTTCTGTTGCTGCTTCGGACGCGAAGTTATATTAAGAATAGCTGATTCCGTATCGCCAATACAAAACGGCCACTGAAGCGGTCATTCTTCTTTTTCAGAGAGGGCTGAAATACCCGGCAGTTCTTTTCCTGAAAGCAGCTGCAACGATGCGCCTCCGCCCGTTGAAATAAACGATATGAAATCCGTCAAACCAGCGCTGTATACTGCGAGGTCGGTATCACCACCGCCCACTATGGTAAGAGCATATGCGTCCGCAATCGCATGGGCGACTTCAAAAGTTCCCCTGGAAAATGCACCAATTTCAAAGACACCCATCGGTCCGTTCCAGAGAATAGTCTTTGCATCCTGTATCGCTTCAGAAAAAAGTTTCACCGAGGCTGGACCTATATCCAGTGCTTTCCACCCTTTGGGAATCTCCAGAATCGGTACAATCTTTATAACGGTACCCGGCTCGGCTTTTTGAGCGATCACACAGTCTACTGGAAGATAGAATTTTATTCCGCTCTCTTTCAGTTTCAGACTGATCCTTTGCGCAGTTTCAAGCATATCATCTTCGACCAGGGAATCCCCAATCTCGTAACCCGCGGCTTTTATAAAGGTAAAGGCCATACCTCCGCCGACTATGACCTTATCCACTTTAGCCGCCAGATTTTCAAGAACGCCTATTTTGCCCGAGACCTTTGCACCACCAAGAATGGCAACGAATGGTTTCACCGGATTGTTTACAGCGCCTTTCAGGTATTCCACTTCTTTCTTTAAAAGAAAACCTGCGACGCCGGGCAAGAACTTTGGCACCCCGACAATGGATGCGTGGGCCCTGTGGGAAGCACCGAAGGCATCATTTACAAAGACGTCAGCCATTTTCGCCAGAGACTTCGCAAACTCTTCATCATTCTTCTCTTCCCCGGGATGGAATCTGAGATTTTCAAGAAGAAGTACATCGCCATTGTTCATTCTTGAAACAAGATTTTCTACATGGCTTCCGACGCAATCAGGGGCAAATATAACCTCTTTATTAAGCAACCTCTGGAGTCTCTTCGCGACAGGCCCAAGGCTATATCGCGGTTCAATCTTGCCCTTCGGTCTACCAAGGTGTGAGGAAAGGATGACCTTTGCTCCTTCGTCAATTGCATAATTAATGGTCGGAAGAGTCGCACGTATCCTTCTATCGTCAGTGATCTGCAAATTGCCATCAAGAGGGACATTGAAATCCGCTCTGATAAAAACTCCCTTACCTTTAATATCGATATCCTCTATCGTCAGCTTATTGAACACTTCCCTGTTTTGTACCTCTATATTCCTTTTTTTCACTCTAAATCCTCTTGGAAATGTAAATGATGAGATCCCTGAGACGGGAGCTGTATCCCCACTCGTTGTCATACCAGGCAAGTACCTTTGCCATCCTGCCCTCGATCACCATTGTCGAAGAGGCGTCGACAATGGAAGAGTGCTCATTGCCATTGAAATCCCCTGAGACTAAAGGTAGCTCGCTGTATTCAAGTATTCCTTTTAAGGGGCCCTCTGCCGCTTTCTTCAGAGATGAGTTGATCTCTTCCGCCGTGGCGTCTTTTGATAATTCTGCGACGAGGTCTACGACAGAGACATTAGGGGTGGGAACACGAATGGCCATGCCGTTGAGTTTGCCTTTTAATTCAGGCAGTACGAGGCCTACCGCCTTTGCCGCGCCGGTGGTCGTGGGTATCATATTAATAGCGGCTGCGCGGGCGCGCCGCAGATCCTTATGGGGTAAGTCGAGTATCCTTTGGTCATTAGTATAAGAATGAATCGTTGTCATAAGCCCTTTTACTATTCCAAATTCGCTATGCAGTACCTTCGCAACAGGGGCAAGGCAGTTTGTAGTGCATGAGGCATTCGAGATGATCCGGTGTTTCGCGGGATCCAGGACTTCCTCGTTCACCCCCATGCAGATCGTTGCGTCAGGTTCTTTAGCCGGCGCTGATATAATAACCCATTTCCCCCCGGCATCCAGATGTTTAGACGAAGACAGCCTGTCGGCGAACCTTCCCGTAGACTCTATGACAATATCAATGCCAAGATCATTCCATGGCAGTTTCTCTGGCTCGGTCACTGCGAAAACCTTGATTTCTTTTCCGTCAACTGTCATGCGGCCATCGTCTGCTTTCACATCCGCACTAAAAATTCCGTGTACGGAGTCGTATTTCAATAAATGAGCAAGAGTCTTAGCATCGGTTAGGTCATTAATCGCAAGAATCTCGAAATCCTTATAACCCATGCTCGTTCTTAGAAAATTGCGTCCGATTCGTCCAAAACCGTTAATAGCAACACGCAATGACATCAGAAACCTCCTTTTGCTAATTATATCCTTTTAAAAAACTAATGCAATCTCGCCTCTTCTGGTGAGATTGCCACTCCGCCTAAGAGGCAATGACAATATAAATAAGTCTTAATTATGGTAATCGCTGATTTGGGTGTTATCTTTCTTGAATATCCCATTTACTGATAACCAAGCCTGTAAGTAGCTTGGGGTAAAAATAGGTGGACTTGGGTGGCATTCTGACTGAAGAAAGTGCAGCCTTTTCCACATCCTCGACTCTTGTAGGATTAAGGAAAAAAGCCGCAGTATACTGACCTTTTCTCACCTTGTCCAGAGCTGTTTCTACAGCCATCTCGTATCCTATCTCTGTCGTCTTAAGAATTTTTTTTAAAACAAGTTCATGCAGGATGAACACATCAATGTCTCTGAGGTCAGGCGGAAGTTCCGACAGATCGCCTCCCATGTGTTTCAGCAGATACCATTTTTCATCTCTGTTCTGGAAGAGACCAAATCGTCCCTTCTGGCCACCGAGCCTGCCTTCGACATAAAAATCAGATTCCACCGGCTCTACAGAAAAAAATTCGGGAGGGATCTTGTTTATAATGTTCCTCCCTGTTTCTTTTACAAGACGGTGTGTCGGAAGAATAGTGATTCCTTCATCCATTATGTTTACAAGAAACATCAACACATAATCATAAGATTGAATACCCAAATTTTTTATTCTTCTCATCTCGCGGTTAAACTCAAAGGCCGTCTCGTAGCGATGATGGCCGTCTGCTATAAAAATAGGTTTATCTTCAAGTTCCCTCGTGATTATTTCTATTTTTTTCTGATCGTCAAAAGGCCAGATTTTATGGATCGCGCCGTCTACGTCTCTCGCTTCTATGTAGGGCGTTGCGGAGGAGACTTCGGAAAGAATGGCCGATATGCCATTTTCTGAACTTTTATAGAGGGAAAAGATAGGACTGATGTTCGCTTCACACGACCTGAGAAGGTTTAACCTGTCCTGTTTTGGCCTGGAGTAAGTGCACTCATGCGGATAGATTTTGCCCTTGCCCAGTTCCTCAAGTTGAACAAGACCCAGGAACCCGGTCAGCCTTTTGTTTCTGCCGTTTATTATATAGGACATTTCATAGGCATAGAATGAGGGTTCTTCACTTCGGATGAGAATCCCCTCTCTCATCCACGCCTCAAGATGCTGCCGGGCTCGCGAGTATTTGTTCTCTCTCTCGTTGTCGTCCGGGTATTCCTTGCCAAGATCCACTCTTACGATGTTGTAAGGGCTTCTTTTATATAATTCCTCCTGACGTTCGGACGTTATGATGTCGTAAGGAGGAGCTAACACATCCTCCGCATGCACCTTCGATACATTGTACAAAATTCCCCTGAAAGGAAGTATTTTAGGCATTATTTTTTCCCGAAGAATCTAAAGAAAAGAATTAGCTATCTTAGCATGCCACAGATAGCAAATTCAATTTCTAAAGTTCTATAGCGCTTCTTTTGCGGTGGCCTTTATGACATCCTTTATATTTTTATCAAGGAAGTCAGGAATAAAGGGGATATCCAGGTTCAAAAATCCTGATGTTATCAGCGACACCGCATCCTCCCGCGAAATACCCCTTGACATGAGGTACTCAACCTGTTCCTCCGCGATCGGACCGATAGAGGCTTCATGAGAAAGCTCGGCCTTACGAGCGCCCTCTGATATCAGCTGGGGTATGGCGAAAATTGTTGCTTTATTCGAGAACAATATTCCCCGGCAATCCAGATGTGCCAGACAGTATTCTTTTGTTCTCGCTATCAGATCGCCTCTCGAATAAATGGTACTTTCATCAGCGGCGATAGTTCTTGCGATCGACTCTCCTCTCGTCTCCCGGCCTTCAAGAATTATCCGTGAACCGAGGTCTATGTGAGAATCTTTAAGGCCATAAACAACAGTGTTAAACTTCGCAGAGGCCCTATCACCTTTAAGATATGCAGCAGGGAAAGCTTGTATTGATTTTACCGGATTCAGTAACACGTAGTTGCTTAAAAAGAATCCATCTTCTTCGACGACTACGCCAGTTCTCGGCCTGACATGAAAATTGTCTGCCCAGTTGTGTATCATTGTAAAGAAGAGCTTCCCACCCTTTTTTACATAAAATTCGGAAATACCCAGATGTATTCCCTCGGCATCACGCTTTGCCAGTGTGCATCCTGTTATCACCTGCAGTTCCGCACCTTCTTCGACAATTATTATGTTGTGAACATTTTGACTTATATAATTTTCCGCAACAAGCAGACACGACTGAACAGGATAAGGCGGCCTTTGATGCGAAAATACCCTTATGAAATAACCATGGGTCATATTTAGTGCTGCTTCAGCCGTATACTTATCCTGATCAACTGCTACCGCGTTCCAGAAATATTTCTCCATCCAATCATATCTATTAAGGGCATCTGTCGTGCTCCTTATTTCCAGCTGTCCCTCGTAAGCTTTGTTCAAGCTCTCATAAACGACTGAATGATCGATCTGCATATAAGATCCGGCCCTCCAGTCTTCCTTGATATTTATGCCGGTCATAATCACGGCTTCCTTGGCTTGTTGGGACAGGCTTTCCAGGCTCTCAAGCCTCCCTCTTTCGATATGCTGTGTGTAGGAAGAAAGGTCTATGTCGGGCCCAAATACTGCTTTTTTCCCTTTTGCCTTCTCTGCCCTTTGCATCAAGTCGGAATGATAAGAACTGCTTATCGGCATTCAGCGCACCTCCTGTACCCGTGCCTTTTTACTTCAGAGAGGATGTCCCGCGGATTACCGCCGCATACGAGATGTCCATCAAAAATTATATACCCTTTATCCACATTTACAAAATCAAGAATATATCCGGTGTGTGTGATGATTACAGCGCCCCTTTTGGGGTCTTTCACTCTGTCCTTCCCGAGAAGTGAATTAATTGCCTCGCCGACGAGAGCGATATTTTCTATATCGACGCCAGATTCGGGTTCATCTATGAGGACAAGGTCAGGTCGCTGCACCATAAGCTGAAGGAGTTCCGAACGTTTCATCTCACCGCCGGAAAAGCCATCGTTCAGCCCCCTGTCAAGGTGTTCGGAAAGCCTAAGCTTCTCTATACTTTCAACGTTTTCTTTGCTTGACGCCTCAGTCGAGATTATATCGATCACCTTTCTCAACGTAACTCCTCTGACTGTGGGCGGTCGCTGAAAAGAGACACCGATACCCATATGTGCCCTCTCATAAATATCCTTTTCAGTAATATCCTCTCCTTTAAAATATATTCGCCCCTGTTCGACTTTATATCGGGGGAATCCCATCAGTGTCAGCATAAACGATGTCTTGCCCGCGCCATTCGGCCCGAACAAGATGTTAGTCTCTCCGTAGTTCAGTGAAAAATTTACGCCTTTGAGCACGTATTTTTCGCTGACCGTTACCCAAAGGTCAACCGTCTTTAACATCTCATTCACGAATTTACCCTCCTTTCACTTTAACATATAGTAATTATTGTAACTGGTCAAAATCTTTATGACAAATTTGGAAGGTATTGACAAATTGTCGAACTTTTAGTATTTTATTTTTAGAAACTTTCTTCGTTAAATTCGTATTAACCTTCCGGGATAGGCAGGGCCTACCGGGTTAAAAAAACAACCTCTATTTAACGATCCTTATTTAGGAGTATAGCAATGGAAAACCCAAAAAAAAGTGCGACAACGGAAAATGTCTCCATCTCTGAACTAAAGGAGAAGACTATAGATGAACTTACTGAGGTCGCGAGAGAATTGAGCGTCGACGGCGCGAGTAGTATGAGAAAGCAGGACTTGATATTTGCGATTCTTCAGGCACAGACTGAAAAGACTGGATACGTGTTCTCTGAGGGCGTTCTTGAAATTCTGCCCGACGGATTTGGCTTTCTGAGATCACCCGATTACAGCTATCTGCCCGGTCCTGATGACATATATGTTTCGCCTTCTCAAATAAGGAGATTCAATCTGAGAACCGGAGATCTTGTTTCGGGCCAGATAAGACCTCCCAAGGAGAGTGAGAGGTACTTTGCTCTCCTGAAGGTAGAGGCAATAAACCATGAACCCCCCGAGGAGAATGTCAACAGGCCGTTATTTGACAATCTCATCCCCTACTACCCGACTGAAAAAATTAAACTTGAGTACGACCAGAATGATTACTCCACAAGAGTAATGGATCTGATCACGCCCATAGGCATGGGACAGCGCGGTATGATAGTGGCTGCACCAAGGACCGGTAAAACAATGCTCCTGCAGTCTATCGCAAAGGCGACAAAGAAAAATCACAGAGATGTCCACCTGATTATACTTTTGATTGACGAGCGGCCTGAGGAAGTGACAGATTGGAAACGCCAGGTTCCGACGGCTGAGATTATCAGTTCGACCTTTGACGAACCTCCGCAGAGGCATTGCCAGGTCTCGGAGATGGTTATCGAGAGGGCAAAAAGACTTGTAGAATGCAAGCGTAACGTCGTGATACTTCTCGATAGCATAACAAGGTTGGCAAGGGCTTACAATGCTGTCATACCAGCCAGCGGCAAGGTTCTCTCGGGCGGTCTTGATTCGAATGCACTCCAAAAACCAAAAAGATTCTTCGGTACTGCAAGAAACATAGAAAATGGGGGAAGCCTTACTATTCTGGCCACTGCACTGGTCGATACGGGCAGCAGGATGGACGACGTCATTTTCGAGGAATTCAAAGGCACGGGAAACATGGAATTGCATCTTGACAGGAAACTTGTCGACAAGAGGATATTCCCGAGTATCGATATCAACGCCTCCGGAACACGAAAAGAAGAACTGCTCGTTGATAAAGATGTTCTCAACAAAATGTGGATATTGAGAAAAGTCCTTACCCCTTTAAGCACCGTTGAAAGTATGGAATTCCTTCTTGGCAAACTGAAGGGTACAAAAAGCAACAGAGATTTTCTCGATATGATGAACAAATAATCTTTAACCATCTTTACCTGAGAATGCATGTCATACTGAGAGCGTGAAAACTCCGCTGAAAGATGATAGTTACTGTTTCGTGTGCGGGGAAAGGAATCCCAACGGTCTTCATATTAAGTTCTCCCTGCGCGAAGGGAAAGTCGTAGGGGAGTTTGTTCCAAAGAAAATCCACCAGGGCTATATGGATATTGTGCACGGCGGACTTATATCCACACTCCTTGATGAAGCGATGGTAAAATTGGCCCTCATGCAGGGGATGCCGGCTGTAACAGCAGAGATCCTTATTCGATTCAGGAACCCCTTGCGGACCGGTGAAAGGGCTACCATCGAAGCCGGGATTTTACAGATGAACAGAAAAATCATTGAGGCGGAAGCTTCTGTGAAAAAAGAGGACGATACCGTCATAGCTATCGGTCACGCAAAGCTCTTGAGACAGGATTAAGAAGTTATTACAATTTAATCAGGGGAGATTATGGAAGGCAAGAGATCACCAAAGGAAACCGGCATATCCGATCTGACGGGAAAGGTCGTCAGGATCAGGCATGCCACCGAGCCGGAAATGGTTTTCATCGAAGAGAAAATGAAGAAACTTAAACTCGATACGCGTAATCTGGATTACAGGGAATTTGTTGTTGCGACTGAGGATGGAGAGATAGTAGGTTTCGGCAGGCTAAAGCAGGATTGCGGTTTGAGCGAAATAGGATGTGTTGTGGTGATTGACGAAAAAAGAAAACACGGGATAGCTGCGGAAATAACAAGACATCTTGTCGATTACGCACCTGTAAAACGCGTTTATATATTTACTGATTCGGCCGATTTTTTCAGAGGAATGGGTTTCAAAAAGGCCAAAAAGACAAAGGAATATTTTCACGTGTTCGGTCCCAAAGGAGAGCGTGAAATACAAAAGGGTATCCTTTTGTCTTATGAGAAGGCTGATACTTAAATCGAAAAATGTTATGAATTTCTCCAGCCTTATGGATTCATATTGCTCGCTGTAATGGAAACTATATATCGCTTTATATGGGTAAGCGGAAGTTTGATTGTCGTCACTTGAAATTCAGAGTATTTGAGAGTCTTCAGTTCGTCCTTAACCTTTGGTCCTTTACTCACGATCAGATTCCCGCCCGGCCTGACAAGAGGTGTTGCCTTTTTAATAAATTTCTTAATGCTGAATAATGCCCTCGTGACAGCAATATCCACTAAAAACATGTCTTTGCCTATTTCCACATCCTCAACTCTTTTTTCTATAACCTTAATCTTTTGAAGTCCGAGGAGATTTATCACATGCTGAAGAAACGCTGCTTTCTTGCCTGACGCCTCAATGAGATACATCTCTATCCCCGGATCCATTATTTTCATTGGTATGCCGGGGAAACCGGCACCGCTTCCGACATCAGCGATTTTTATTGGGCGGTCATCTGGTATGAACTTCAGATAAAGAAGAGAATCCAGAAAGTGCTTGATCACAATGTCTTCATCTTTCTGGATGCCGGTGAGGTTATATACCTTGTTCCACTTTTTAATTTCTGATAGGTAGGTCAAGAATGCATTTATGTGCTCACTTAACGGCGTGAACCTTAATTCTAAAAGGCCTTCTATAAGAAATTTTTCAGCCTTCTCATTATCCACTGATCACGTCTTATCCTATTGTGTCAATTTGGAATTAGACCGCTGCTGTCCAAAATATTTTGAGATATGGCTGAATGCGGAAGAAACACAATGACGACACCTTCTAAAACTAATCCGCGTCCTGCTTTGCACATAAGCACAGCTGGGCGTCATCCTGATTCATCTATCAACAAAAGGAGGTTTGCCATATAAATATCTTGTCGATTCATTGTGTTTATGAGGTATTCAGGCATATCAACTTTTCTATTTTGGACAAGTCCGAGATTAGACTTTATCTGACTCAAGCTCGCCGCTCTCTTCTTAATCTCTCGATTGCCACCATGAGGAGTGATATTGCTGCGGGTGTAACGCCTGGTATTCTGCTCGCCTGGCCGAGACTTACTGGCCTTATTTCATTTAATTTGCTCAGGACTTCCTTTGAAAGGCCATTCACGGCGACATAGTCAAAGCCCTCGGGTATGTTGATCCTCTCGATTTTCTTGAGTTTCTCTGCCATCTCCATCTGACGCACTATGTAACCTTCGTACTTAATCTGTATCTCAACCTGCCTTTTAATATCCTCACTGAGAAAAGTGGGAGGAGGTCTCTTCTCATCCACAAATTTGTAAGTTATTTCGGGCCTTTTTAAGAGTTGATCCAGCGACTCATTTCTGTCCGTACCGTCTATTTTTATTCTTGTTTTTTTAAGTCTCTCGATTTCTTCTGCGATAAGCCTTTTCTTTTCATGAAATTTATGATAAACATCTTTGTCGAGAAGCCCTATTTCATATCCTTTGTCCATCAAACGAAAATCGGCATTATCATGCCTCAAAAGAAGCCTGTATTCTGCCCTTGAAGTAAACATTCTGTAAGGCTCATATGTTCCCTTAGTCACAAGATCATCAATCAGCACGCCGATGTAAGCCTCATGCCTTCTGAGAATCAGCGGTTCTTTTCCTTGAAGTTTGAGCGCTGCATTGATACCCGCCATGAGGCCCTGTGCAGCAGCCTCTTCATATCCGGAAGTCCCGTTTATCTGGCCTGCAAGAAAAAGTCTCCCGATTATCTTTGTTTCAAGGCTATGTCTTAGCTGTGTTGGATAGACAAAATCATATTCTATGGCATATCCGGGTCTCATGATTTCAGCCTTTTCAAGTCCGGCGATCGTCCTGACAAATTTCACCTGTACATCGTAAGGAAGACTCGTGGGGATGCCGTTCGCATAATATTCCTTTGTCTCCAGCCCCTCCGGTTCAAGGAAGATTTGATGCCTTTCTTTCTCTGCGAAGCGGACAACCTTATCTTCAATAGACGGACAGTATCTGGCACCTATTCCTTTGATTTTGCCGCTGTAAAGCGGGGAACGGTCCAGGTTATCTATGATCACCCTGTGAGTCTCTCTGTTTGTATAAGTGATATAGCAGGGGAGTTGTGGGTTTGTAATCGCGGCCGTACAGTGTGAAAAAGGCGGAGGAGGGTTATCTCCATATTGTGGCTCTGTCTTTGAAAAATCGATTGTCCTTGCATCAAGTCTCGGCGGAGTGCCTGTCTTCAGTCGTCCCATCTTGAGGCCAAGCTCTTTGAGGGAATCGGAAAGACCCACAGAGGGGGACTCTCCCGCCCTCCCTGCCGAAAAGTTTTCGAGCCCAATATGCATCAATCCTTTGAGGAACGTGCCTGTTGTGACGATGACAGCTCGTGCTCCGTAAAAGACACCAAGAGACGTCATCACTCCTTTCACTTCAGCATCGTCAGCCACTATTTTTTCTATCAAAGCCTGTTTGATATCAAGGTTCTCCTGCGACTCCAGGACCTTCCTCATGGCAAGTCTGTAAAGAACCCTGTCTTCCTGTGCCCTTAATGACCAGACTGCCGGGCCTTTGCTCATATTTAGCATTCTGAATTGAATACCGGCCTGATCCGTAATTTTTGCCATCTCGCCACCAAGGGCATCGACTTCGCGAACAAGATGGCCTTTCGCAAGCCCCCCTATTGCGGGATTGCATGACATCTGAGCAATCGTATCCAGATTAATTGTAAAAAGGCACGTGGAAAGACCGAGGCGGGCAGATGCAAGCGCCGCTTCACAGCCTGCGTGCCCTGCTCCGACGACAATTATATCGTAATCGCGTTCTCTGAACATGATTTACTATAAAAGATTCCTCAGGGATTGTTCAATTTGGCCACATGGTCTTTGTGTTATAATTTTTTATGGAGTTTTCGAAGGTAACCTTTGCTGCGATATAAAGAGATATTCCTCGGTAATCGGTGCAATAATAAATGTCTTTATTGTTCTCACAGGCATGAAGAGCCGTCCATGCCCGACTTCCAACAGATAGTCTCCTCACTACGCCGGACTAATGAGAGAGCCGCCGTTCTTTCCTACGGTGAAGGGGCAAAAGAAAGCCAAGCCGAAGAAGATGGTGTTTTATTGTACGGCGGCGAGCCATCCCTTAGAGGTGACCTTCCGGAGCTCATCTATTCCGCGAGGAGGAATGGTTACCGGCGGATCAAGTTAGCAACAAATGGCCGCTTTCTTTCCGACATGCGGTTTCTGCAACAGATTTTGAACGCTGGCTGTTATCTCTTCGAGGTCAAAATGTGGGCGTCCAACCCGCAGCTCCATGATAACCTAACGCAAACACCCGGGAGTTTCGTGGAGGCCATGAGAGGATTAGAAAACTTGATTAAATTTCCTGATGAAAAATTCGTCTCTATCCGGATTCCTGTCTGCCAAAAGAATTATACAGATATCGAAAATACTGTCGCCCTCGGGCTCAGTTTTGGTATCAATCGTATTATACTTTCCCTCCTGGATCATCAACCAACGCTTAAGCAGGTCCTCCCGCATATCAAGAATGCCATCAATATAAGCATCTTTAACCGGGTCTGGATTTTGACCGAGGGACTCCCCTTTTGTGCGATGCAGGATCTTGAGCCCCATATCGGCGAGATTTATTACGGCTGGCAAAACATTTCCGGAAGGAAGTTTAAAAAGCACCAATATTGTACGGCATGTGTTTATGAGGAGATCTGCCCGGGTATAGACGAAAATCATCTGAAGATATTTAGCGGGAATGAATTCTCGCCAGTAAAGGAAAGCAGATACGTTCAGGATATCAAGGTGATCAATGGGTAAGAAAAGAATCGTACTGATTTCCTTCAACTGGGCTAATCATTTTTCTCTTGCTATGGGCTACCTGAAGGCATATGCCATGAAAGACGAATTCATCAGAGATAGAGTGCAGATGGAGATTCTGGACTTTGACACAGAGGTTCTGAATGTTCAGCAAGTGATCTATTACCTTTCTCAGAACAAGCCCGATATTATAGGATTTTCTTGTTACTGCTGGAACATCAACAAAGTTCTGGATACCGCGCGCATCATAAAAACATTATATCCTGAAGTCAAGATAATGCTCGGCGGGCCCGAAGTAGGCCCTGTGGCGTCAAAATACTTGAGAGAGAACTCTTTTGTCGATGCCATCGTGAAAGGCGAGGGCGAAGCCACATTCGCAGATTTGCTGAATTGTTATCTGGGAAGGGGTAGCCTGAAGGAGATCGCGGGTATCAGTTACAGGGAGAACGGTCAGGTCTTTGAAAATCCCGACCGGCCTCCCATAGAGGATCTCGGTGAAATACCATCACCTTATCTTGAAGGCATTCTTGAGCCAAGGGATAAAGTCACATATCTCGAAACATACCGGGGATGCATTTTCCGCTGCTATTATTGCTATGAAGGAAAGAATCTTCCAAGGCTCCGCTTTTTTCCCGAAGACAGGATTAAGAAGGAAATAGAATTTATTCTGAGCAAACGCGAAATCACGAGCTTCCACTTTGTCGACACTGTCTTCAACTTCAGAAAAGAGAGGCTGAAGAAACTCGCGGAGATCATTTCGAAGGCAAACCTCTTCGGCACCGAATTGCGCACTGTCGAGATAATCGCGGAATTTGTCGACGAGGTAACAGTGGATCTCTTTAAAAAAGCGCACGTTAAGAGCGTTGAGACGGGCCCGCAGACCGTGATCAGGGAAACTCTGAAAAATGTTAATCGGCACTATGACGAGGAGAAATTCAGAAGGGCAGTAAGTCTTATGGAGAAAAATGGAATTGAAGTGACGAGCGATCTGATTGTCGGTCTGCCCGGTGATAACTTTTTTAAATTTTTTCATTCTGCAAGAACAATCATGAACATGAAACCCACAACTATTGTTTTCAGTATCCTGCACGTCCTTCCCGGTACGGTCCTTTACGAAAGAAGTATTGAGTTAGGTCTTAAATTCGACGACAAAGCACCCCATCTCGTATTGAGTAGTCCGGATTTTCCTTACGTGGACATCGACAAGGCAGTTGTAATGGCCTACAGCCTGGATAAGGAATACAATGTCAGTCCACCAATCCGTTGATTGACAGTTCTTTACAGTAAGACCATGAGAGTACACTCGCTATCTATTTAACTAACCGGTGCGGCAATTTCTCCCAAAGCCCATGCAACATTTACCCTCACATCAGGATTAACGTCCTTCAGAGCCGCTATAAGCGGATCAACAGCCCGCTCGTCCTTAATTTTTCCAAGCGCTACCACCACACTTTCTCTGACATGGGGATCTGCATCATTTAATTTGGCAATGAGGGGCTCAACAGCGGGAGTACCTATTTTACCGAGGGCCCAGACTGCATTTTCTCTAACCCGGGAGTCTTCGTCCTTCAAGGCGTCTATCAGAAACGGAACAGCTCTGGCATCCTTTATTTTGCCCAGCGCCTCGACCGCGCCTTCTCTCACGCGAGGAGCTTCCGCCTTTAACGCTGCAATGAGGGGCTCAACAGCGGGAGTACCTATTTTACCGAGGGCCCATATGGCACTTTCTCTTACGCGAGGATCCTCATCCTTTAGTCTGGCAATGAGGGGCTCAACAGCGGGAGTACCTATTTTACCGAGGGCCCAGACTGCATTTTCTCTAACCCGGGAGTCTTCGTCCTTCAAATCAACAATGAGGGGCTCAACAGCGGGAGTACCTATTTTACCGAGGGCCCAGACTGCATTTTCTCTAACCCGGGAGTCCTCATCCCTCAAAGCTTCTATCAAAGAGATAACAGCCCTGGCATCCTTTATCTTGCCCAGGGTTTCCGCGGCCCGGCTACGGACACGGATGTTTGCGTCTTTGAGGACGCTGATAAGAGATTCAACTGCAGGAGTGCCAATTTCGATCAGAGACCAAACGGAATTCTCTTGAACGCGGGTATTCTCATCCCTGAAGGCTTCGATGAGAGGTTCGACAACTCTCTTATCCTTTACCCCACCCAGTGCCCATGCAGCGTTTTCTCTGGTACGAGAATCTCCATGCCTCAAGGCACTGATTAGAGGCTCAACGGCCGGGGTTCCAATTTCTCGCAATGCCCATACCGCATTTTCACGAACCCGCGGATTTTCATCCTTGAGGGCATTGATGAGGGCTTCAACGGCCGGGGTTCCAATTTCTCGCAATGCCCATACCGTATTTTCGCGAACCCGCGGGTCTTCGTCCTTGAGAATCGAAATCAGCGGTTCAACAGAGCGTGAATCTTTTATTTCACCAAGAGCTTCTGCCGCGCCCCACCTTACGCGCGGATTTGGATCCTTCAGGGAATCCATAAGAGGCTCAAGTGCAGGATTCCCGATCTCTCCGATCGCCCATATTGCATTTTCCCTTATACGGGAGTCTTCATGCTTAAGCGCTCCTATCAATGGATAAATGGCAGGTATACCGATCTCTCCGAGTGCCCATATCGCGCTCCACCGGACATCTGAATCGTCATCTTTCAAGGCAGCGATCAGGGGTTCTACTGCCCTCGTGTCCTTTATTTTGCCCAGTGCTTCCACTGCCTTTTCCCTCACGCGGGCATTTTCGTCTTTCAGGGCAGCAATCAAGGGCTCGACTGCTTTGGCATCTCTAATCTTTCCAGGATTCATGATCTCATCCTCCTCACTCTATAAATATTTTGATTTTAAGCAGAGGGGTTAACGCGTCCTGTATAAATAGTATCATTTTTTGGATAATTTGTTCCAAAAGTTTTTTTCGAAAAGTGAAAAGCAGACAAACAACTAAACTAAAATTTTTAACACAAAATTTCACACGGTCAATACTGACCAAAATTGCAAAAACCTTTTGAAAAGGTAGCAGGAATAATTAAAACAAAAGTTTCTATGGAACTTTATATTAGTATTCCGGAGAGAAATGGATTAAGATTTTATAAAACATAAATTTGGAGATATATCCATCATGAAAAGAGGCGGAAATCAACAAACTGTAAAAGAGAAAGTGCTGTTCATCTGCACTCACAATTCGGCCCGCTCGCAGATGGCTGAAGGGCTGCTGAGGGCTCTGTACGAGGGTCGATATGAGGCATATAGTGCAGGTACTATTGCGACGGAGGTGAATCCGCATGCCATTGAAGTGATGGCCGAAATAGGTTTTGATATTTCAACACATCGATCCAAGAGTATAGAGGAATTCCAAGGCATTCAATTTGATCATGTGGTGACTGTTTGTGACTATGCCAGGGAAACCTGCCCGTTCTTTCCCGGAGCGAAACATTATATTCATAAAGACTTTACAGACCCTGCTTCAACTGGTGGTAGTCGGGAAGAAAAACTGTCCGTCTTCAGGAGAGTGAGGGATGAAATCCGACAATGGATAGAAGAAACCTTCGGGAATCAGAATGCACATTGAAATAGGATGTATCGAATTCAGATTCTGCTATAGAAAAGTTGATTTCAGTTGAAACAGATGAACTTCTTCAATATTTCTCTGTCTTCTTTCGGTATATCAATAAATTCAATGCCTGTCTCATATCTTCTTTCGTCATTCGAGGTGTTAAAGTTGCGTCTGACAACCCGTCCCAAAAAGGATATGACCTTATTCTCGGGTAAAACCATTTCTGCCATATGCCTGTCTTCAATCTCAAGCGGATCTGCACCTTCCATCAGCATACCTCCGAGACTTACGTCCTTTATTCTAAAAGGATAGTGGCAATATGCCAAATTACCGGACAAGTCTTTAACATTGAACCTTGAATAAAGCCTGAGCCCACTCATTCTGTAAATATTTGTGAATTCCCGTGCTCCGGAGGCTGAAAGGTGTTCATTTAAAAAACCTGCAATCTCAGCGGTCTTTTCACCGGGAACACCGGTGAAATTCATGCCCGCCTTGAATACAGGAATAATCTCACCATGGATGTCTTTATGGCCCTCCGCCAGAGATGACCAGACGATCTCGCCGGTCAGAGTCAAAGGACTGCTTCCCCGTCCCAGTTTCAGCACGTATTTTCGTCCCATGTTCATTCTCCGCAAGGTTTTAATTAGAACGCCGCCGATGCTCATGTTTAGTATATTTATGTCAGTTGTAAAGATAATTTCCCCACGGATGTCCATGAGATCCACTATGGACCTTTTGTGTCTTCTTCTCTCCACCAAGTTTCCGTCCAACTCACACAAAATGTTAATTCTGCCTGTAATCTACATACTTCTCAAGAGAGTGTCAAGAAGATTTCCTGATTTGAGATTTGGCCCGTGTTATAGAATCACCTTGGAAAGGAATTCTGTTGCGAGGTCCCATCGTTTGATGTAATATTTCTGTGTGAGTACGACATTGAAATATCTGAAATTCGGGCATTTCTTGCTCGAAAAGAAACTAATCTCAGAAATGGACATTCTCAATGCACGATTCCTTCAGCGAAAAAATAATCTGAGAATCGGAGAGCTTGCGAAGGCAATGGGATGGCTCACTGAGGATGACATCCATAAAATACTGATCATTCAGGAAGAAACATTTGAAAAATTCGGGGAAATCGCAGTAAGAGAAAAGTTTCTCGCGGATAAGCAGGTTGAAAAATTACTGAAAGACCAGGAAGATTCTCACGTGTATTTTGGAGAGGCCCTCGTTAAGATCGGAGCAATTTCTGAGTCGCTGTTGGTAGAGCAACTGAAAGAATTCAACACATTAAAACTTCGAAACACAAATTCTGAATTTTTTTCAATTTTTTTCTCCTCTGTGCATAGCAACGATTCCACCTGTCATGAATCTATACGCAACATTTTTCCATCCTGCTGATTCAATTAAATCCGCAAGTTCATGAGGTGGAGGAAATTCTTTTATGGTATTCCCAAGATACCGATAGGCTCCGGGATCTGAGCCAATGATGCGTGAAATATAAGGAACAATTTTTATCAAATAAAAAAAATATAATCTTGCAAAGAGTGGATTTGCAGGTTGACTGAATTCGAGACAGACAAGGCATCCGCCTGGTCTTGTCACGCGGTGGAATTCCCTGAGCGCTTTTAGTCTGTCACTGATGTTTCTCAACCCGAAGGTGATAGTGATCGCATCAAACTGCTCATCGGCGTAGGGAAGATTTTCTGCATTTCCCTCAATGAACGTAATCTTGTCATCCATGTGCGCCTTCCTGATTTTTTCCTTCCCGATCTCGATCAGCTCGCGAGAAAAATCTATGCCTTCAATCCGGGCATTGCCTTTCCAGAATCTGCAGAGCTCTATTGCCATATCGCCCGTGCCTGTGCAGACATCAAGAATCTTCTGGCAAGCCACTTTTGTCGTTTCCTCTGAAACCCTTCTCCGCCACTTAAAATCAAGCCCGAAACTCAAGACATGGTTCAGGAGGTCGTAGCGACGTGCAATGCCTGAGAACATCCGTTCAACACACCGCGAATCACGTTTTCTATGGTCCACTAAGTCCTCAGCAGGGTTTTTTTTCTCAACTTTGAACATTTACAGCCTTTTCTCTGTCCCGGTTCAATCTGCTTCAGACTTTCTATAATAATCTTTCCTACATTCATCGCCTCTGAATAAAAAACCTTCCTCAACTTAGCGTGGCTCCAGTTACGTCCGACCCCTTCCGCACGATTTACGATTAGATAGATACCTGCATAACATGCCCCTATTTCTCTTGCAAGATAAACTTCAGGGCACAGGCTCTGGCCAATGACGTCTCCACCAAGAGTTCTTATCATCCTTACTTCAGCCCGACTCTCGAAATGCCTTCCATCGGTTACCGCATAAATTCCTCTGTTCACATTTCTATCCGTAAACAGTCGTTTGCTTGTTTGAATAAGCATCGTTGAAAGTTCAGGACAGATAGGATCACGCATAATGAGCAGATATTTGTCGGAAAGTGATACATCTTTTCTTAAGGAGAGATCAATATAATCATCGGGAATTATAAAATCACGGAGTCGAAAATTCTGCCTGACCGTCCCTACGCCGCCTTCCGCAAGGACAATTTTCACACCAGCCTTTTCAAAAACCCAGAATACCCGGCGACTTGCATCAGCCCGGCTTACACCCGACCGCCAGCCGTGCATTTTGACGGTAAGAACAGGTTCTCGGTTTATTTCAAATATCGTTATTTCAGGACTTTTCCCAAAAGGAGTTGCAAAGGTCTTCCGGGCGATTATTTTTGCACCCTGGTGTTTAAGGTCTTCCGGAAAATTAATTGCGAATGTGCTTGACCCGCCAATAAATGCCTTTTTAGCCTCTGGAATATCGTTTTTCCTAATCTTATTCATAGTAAACTCTGTTCCAATGGTCTCATTGACCCGAAAATACCTCTCTTTGGCAAAGAGGGGTAAGGGGAGGTTTTATGATTGATAATTGGAAACATTTGTTCTTAAAATCCCCCTTCATCCCCCTTTTCCAAAGGGGGAGTGATGGTATTTCATGTTCCCTTGTGAGCCAAGGGGCTCATGTCGATTCCCGGAAGGCAGGAATCCAGCCCTTCGACAAGCGTTCGACTGAGCTCACGCCGAAGGCTCAGGGTGACATTGTCATGGTGAGCTTGTCGAACCATGGATTCCGCATCATCCGCCAAGGCGGAGCTGAATGACGAGAATAAAAAAACAAGAAAACTTAAACAATTTTTAAGATCTTTGAAGATTAACAGCATTATTATGGGTTAATCGGAGTAAACTCTCAATATACTGAATTCTGTATCCCTCTGCGCCGGAATCTTTCCGGCTTTTTTTATTAAATCCACCATCTCTTCGACACTCATTGTGTGTAAGACACCCGCAGCGCGGACAACATTCTCTTCTATCATAATGCTGCCGAGATCATTTGCACCAAAAGAAAGACAGACCTGACCAATGTCTTTACCCTGTGTTACCCATGAACCCTGGATATTTTCAAAATTGTCGAGAAATAATCGGCTCACAGAGAGAATCCTCAGATATTCTAAAGAGGAGACCGGTTTTCCCCCAAGAGATGTGTTGCCCGGCTGAAAAGTCCAGGGGATGAATGAGAGAAACCCTCCGGTTTTATCCTGAAGGTCTCGCACTTTTTCAAGATGCGTAATTCGATCTTCAATAGTTTCGACAGTGCCGATCATCATGGTTGCCGTCGCCTTCAATCCTAATTTATGGGCCTCCTCCATTACCTCAAGCCATTTTGAGGAGGATATTTTTCGCGGACTGATCTTCTGTCTGACACTATCAACAAGAATTTCGGCTCCTCCACCGGGAAGAGAATCAAGACCGGCATTCATGAGATCTCTTAACGTCTCTGCAATAGTAATTCCCTCCGATTGTGCGATATGAACAATTTCGGGCGGTGACAGGCTATGAATCCTGACATCGAATTTCTTTTTGATGCTTCTTATCATATTTGCATAGAAATCCATTTTAAGATCAAGGTTGATTCCTCCCTGAAGCATTATCTGTGTGGCTGAAAGTTTAACAGCTTCATAGACTTTTTCTTCTATCTCCTCTTGATTCAAAACATAGGCTTCTGGATGTCCCCTTGGTCTGTAAAAAGCGCAGAATGAACATTGATTTTTACATATATTTGTATAATTGATATTACGGTCTATCTGGAAAGTCGCTATATTTTCTGGATGTTTTTTTCGGCAGACGATATCTGCTGCCTGAGCAAGCTCAAGTGTGCCGGCTTCTCGAAGCAGAAAAACAGCTTCTTCAAAATTTAATCTTTTTCCGTCGATCTTATCAAGGATTTCCGAGGTATTCATGTGCTTACACTTGACCGGAGACTGATAAATTCAAGCTCTGGAACAACCTTGAGTTCTCCTGCCTCCATTGCCATCTTATAAAAGAAAAGTAACCCTCTTTGATAGTCTTCTCCGAACTCAAAACGAAGAGACCTGAAGTACTCTTCGAGAAAAGTTGAATCAAATGGCTCCCACCTTGCTGCATACGCAGCAATTTCAGACAAATGTTCAGCTGAATAAAGCATTGATTTCTTGAAAATATTGTACACATATTCACCAAGTTCACTGTTCACTTCGGCAAAGGTTCGGTTAGCCGCCCATACCGCATAAACCATCTTCTCGCCAGTGAGTTTCTTCCACTCAATGCCAAGGTCATATACATAGAAATCGCCGGCATCAGCAGAATATTTCAAGGCTACATCTCCAATGAGTAAAGCTGCATCCGATATCGCCATCATGACATGAACGTCAGGTTCTGAAATGAAATATTCAGGCTCAGCACCATATCCGTGCCGAAGAATCAGCTTTAAGAGAACATGAGATGTTGCCGAAGTGCTAGTAAGAGCAATCTTTTTACCTGACAATTTTTCTATGGGCAAACGGCTTATCAGGAGAATGCTCTTCACCTCTCCGTCGGAACTCACTGTAAAATCAGGAAACAGGACAAGGGAATCATGATGGCGGGCATACTCGATTGAAGAGATAGGAGAAATATCAAGTGCCCCTTTAATTAAGAGACTGTTCAGTTCCGTCGGGGTTCCTTTTATCAGCTCGATATCGAGCAGAGCAGAACTTTTCACCAGTCCGTAATAAAGGGGTAGGCAGTTTAAGAATTGAATATGTCCGACATTAGGTCTCAATTAAGATACCCCTCTTTTCTTGATTGTATATCCTTATCACGTTATATACAGTATTTCTTTCAACAGGAACTCTTCCTGCGGCATATATTAATTCGAGAAGCTCTTCTCTCGAAATGGATTGACCTGTATCTGCACCGGCTGAATGTGTTATTTTTTCCTCAACAACAGTGCCGTCGAGGTCGTCAACGCCGAAAAGAAGGGATAGTTGAGCAACCTTCAAGCCCAGCATGATCCAGAACGCCTTTATATGAGGAAAATTGTCGAGTACCAGGCGGGAGACAGCCAGCATCTTCAGGTTCTCAAACGCAGTAGGCTTTTTGAAATCAGGAAGTTGTGTGTTTTGCGGATGAAAGGGGAGAGGAATAAAAGATTGAAACCCCCCGGTTTCATCCTGAAGGCTTCTCAGGCGAAGCAAATGATCGATCCGCTCTTCGAGGGTCTCTACATGCCCGAAAAGCATAGTTGCATTCGATCTAAGACCGAGGTGGTGAGCTGTTCGCATCACCTCAAGCCATTCCTCGGAAGACGCCTTCCCGGGACATACCGCTTCTCGCACTCTATGATTCAATATCTCAGCACCCCCGCCAGGTAGAGAACCCAACCCTGCATTTTTAAATTGGACAAGTATGTCTTTGATTGTCAATCTTGAGATCTTGGCAAAATAGGCGATTTCCACGGCAGTAAATGCCTGGATATGAACATCAGGCATTGCTTCTCTAAGCTTTGAAATCACCTCGAGATAATATTCAAATGGGAGATCAGGATGAAGGCCGCTTACAATGTGCAGCTCTGTTATACCAAGGTGCTTTGCAGACCTGCCCGCATCGAGAACTTCATCAACTGTCATTGTATATGCATCGTCGTCATTTTTGTCCCGGCTGAAAGCACAAAATTTGCACCTTGAAACACATACATTTGTAAGATTTATATGCCTGTTCACATTAAAGTAGGCATAATTACCCGTTTTCCTTTGTTTGACCTTATTTGCAAGTTGTCCGATAGAGACAATGTCATTTGAATTTATAAGTGCAACTGCATCAGCCTTTGAAAGTCTTCTGCCATTGTCAGTTTTTTCTGCAATTTCTTTTAAAGCACTCTTACTCATATCTCAATATCTCCAAAAGAATTATCATTATGTTAATCCAAAAAATGCAATTTAAAATAGCTTTTCCCTGTAGTCTTGCTACAGAGTTACCATATTTCTGTCATTCCGCATCCCCAATCAAGTTGAGGACAGGCTTGATGCGGAATCCATGGTTCGACAAGCTCACCATGACAATGTCACCCTGAGCCTTCGGCGTGAGCTCAGTCGAACGCTTGTCGAAGGGCTGGATTCCTGC
>JBFLXE010000017.1:0-27490 GCA_040757455.1 Nitrospirota bacterium | reverse complement strand
ATGGCAACATCAAGTAAATAGAGGATGACAGAACTGCAACCTTTTCATCGAACAGTTGTCTCGCGAGGAAGAAGATCACGACCCCGCTCAACATCGAGCAGAATATGGTTAGAAGGCGGCCTGATGTATAAGTTATTCCAAATGTTTTCAAAAAGCCCGCAATAGCATAAGTATACAACGGCTGCCTTGAACCGAAATCGACTCTGGGAATCTTACCATCAAGCACAAGGACAGCGTCCATCATATGTGCCCCTTCGTCAGGATTAATCCACCGCTTATCCAGAAGCCAGAGTCTGAGTGAAAGGCTTATCAAGAAAATGACGCCTAAAAGAATCAGGTATTTCTTCCCAACTGTTAAACTCACTATTCTTTCTCAGACTGAAGAATGTTCACATTTGCATTTCGTCAAAACTTATCAATCACGATTTCTCAAGAAGCTTGATATCTTCATCAACCATCTCACGCACAAGGTCTTCAAAGGAAAGGTTGTATTTCCAGCCAAGTTCGCGCTGTGCCTTTGCACTGTCCCCACAAAGTATATCTACTTCCGCAGGCCGCACAAACCGTGGGTCAATTATTACAAAATCACGATAATCCAATCCCACATGGTTGAAAGCAACTTCCAGAAACTCTTTAACGGAATGTGTTTCTCCGGTAGCAATAACATAACTGCCTGGATCATCCTGCTGAAGCATGAGCCACATCGCTCTTACATATTCCCTGGCATGGCCCCAATCCCTCTTTGCCTCGAGATTGCCAAGCCTTAATTCCTTAGCCAAACCTAATTTTATGCGTGCTGCATGTGAAGTGATTTTTCGAGTGACAAATTCATAGCCCCTTCGTGGAGATTCGTGATTATAAAGAATACCTGCCCATGTTTTCAGCCCATAAGCCTCACGATAATTTTTTGTGAGGTGATAACCGGCAACCTTGGAAATCCCATAGGATGATCTCGGATTGAAAGGCGTGGCCTCATTCTGTGGGACAATAGTTGAATTTCCAAACATTTCGCTTGAGGCTGCAAAATAAAAGCGGGTTTCCGGAGTACATTCTCTAATTGCTGCCAGAACATAATGTGTGCCGTTAATATTAGTATTTAATGTCGAAAATTCATCCTCAAATGAATATGCCACAAAGCTCTGAGCCGCCAGATGATAACATTCATCGGGTTTAACTAAATTAAGTACTCTATAGATGCTCGGGAAGCTTTCCAGTGATGCGGCATGGAGCTTGATCTGCCCGAGAAGATGTCGAATCCGCCAAAGTCTGTGCTCAGGGTCTTCAAGCGCTACCCTGCGAACAATGCCATGCACGTCATATCCCTTTTCAAGCAAGAATTCAGCCAGATAAGACCCATCCTGTCCGGTAATACCAGTAATAAGTGCCTGTTTTTTCATAATTTGTCTCCTTTATTTGAATCCTGAATAATGTATGTGAGTTGTCTATTCATGGGAAACAGACAAAAATATATTCATTCTCTGTCCGCCTCAGGCGGATGACCGGAGAATCCACCCTTCGACAGGCTCAGGGTGACAGATTGTCATGGTGAGCTTGTCGAACCATGGATTTCCGATCCCTCCAAGAGAAGGGCGGGCAAGCAAGTCGGAGAATGACAGAATAATTTTATAGTTCCTTTGTGCCGATAAGCGGCATGAACGTTTGGACAGAATTGACCTAAGTCGATATTTTTATTGACCGCGTTTCAACTTTTTTTAGAGGGTATGTATGATTTTACTAAGTAAAGTGGCCTTTGTTTAGTCTCATTAAAAATGCGGCCTATGTATTCACCAATGACTCCTATAGCAATGAGCTGGACTCCACCGAGAAAAAGTATTACAACCATCAGAGATGGATAACCCCTTACCGGTTCCCCATACACAAGGGTCTTATAAATAATGAATAAAGCATACAAAAA
Source organism: Nitrospirota bacterium (assembly GCA_040757455.1). Classification (GTDB taxonomy): domain Bacteria; phylum Nitrospirota; class Thermodesulfovibrionia; order Thermodesulfovibrionales; family SM23-35; genus Kmv42. The sequence goes on along the minus strand of JBFLXE010000017.1, from coordinate 25,575 downwards.
AGCCATAAAAGCGATCACAAGACCAAAATAGCTTGCAATTTTAAGCGGTGCAATAGTGAAAGATGTGAACCCTTCCAGAGCAAAATTCCACAGCCTCCAATAATTCCATTTTGTCTTTCCTGCGTAGCGCGGGTCGCGTTGATATGGAATTTCCTTTTGAGGGTATCCTATCCACGTGAAGAGGCCTTTCATAAAACGGTGGTGTTCACGCAGCAGCTTGAGTGAATTGACGGCACGTCGGCTCAATAGGCGGAAATCGCCCGCATCCCGGGGAATTTTTACTTTACTCACTTTGCGTATCAAGCGATAAAAAGTATGGGCAGTGATCTTTTTTAAAATGCCTTCACCATGTCGCTTGACACGCTTGGCATATACAACATCATATCCCATTTCCCATTGTTTAACTAACTCCGGGATCAACTCGGGTGGATCCTGAAGGTCCGCGTCAATAACTATTATTGCGTCGCCTTTTGCGTAGTCAAGTCCAGCAGTTAATGCAATCTCTTTGCCAAAATTACGACTCAAGTCGATTATAGCTATCCCTGGTTCTTTTTCTCTCAGGGCTTCCATCACTGCTAATGTATCATCAGTGCTGCCATCATTTACATAAACGATTTCCGCTTTAACTCCCATAGATTGCAATACATTGGAAAGACGACGATGAAATTCGGACAGGGCTTCAGCTTCGTTAAAAGCAGGAACTACAACCGATAGACGAATGTCGACACTCGAAGCTTCAACAGGTCTCTCCATGACGTCTATTATACTCTCATTCATTTCTTTACTTCTCGAAAACTCCACAAACGATTACATGTGAAATTCCACAGCAAGACCAGTCCTGTTGCAAGCACCTGCGCCACCAGATAATTCATATATAAAAGCTCTGTGGTAAAGAACATGATAAATGTATTTAACAGAAGGCCGCACAAAGCAACGAGAAAAAATTTAAGCGCTGCTTCATAATGCCTTTTATTAGAGCGAAAAGTTATGTGATAATTTAAATAGTAATTCACGATTGCACCTGTCACAAAACCAAAGCCCGAAGCGATTACAGGCCGTATTTCCGCTATTTCGACTAAAAGGAATAGAACAGCATAATGTGCGGCTGTTCCAACGACTCCCACTCCGGCGAAAGTAAAAAACTGGACGATGATGCCACGCAAAAATATGTTAAGTGATCTATCATCAGTCGCTATATGTATTCGGTGTTTCATCATGTTGAAGCTCGATGATGCCGGAAAATGTAAATTTCCGGGTTGACAAATGAAAAAGGTGTTTCAATACCAAGAGGATTTCGATATTTGAATTTGGCAATTAGATTATAGCCAGAATTGGGTGATTCAAGAGTTGCTACTCTGGAAGCCTCATTGCGTCCGTTTAGAATCATGTAATCAGGACTTTCAAAGGCAATTTTATCCCCATTCTCTGAATAGAGTGTTTCTGCTATCCGATCAAACCAACTGATGTATGGTTTTCTCTGTATTTGTTTACCAAACTTTTCAGCCCAGAAATGTTCAAGGTCAAGTAGTCGCTGCCTTATCATCTGATAAGGCTTGTGAGAATCAAGCCTCTCCAGGCAGAGCCGGTACTCCTCATAATGCGCTGGGTCTTTGGCACGCTTAATAAGGTGATATTTTTCTACCGAGATAGGTATTTCGCCAGGCCCCATTTCTATAGTTGCATAGATCGGCACATGCTGCTCAACCCATTGAGCAGCCCCGTAGCGAGAGTCATTCGTAAGCAGTAAGATAAGAGAAACAGAATACAGGGTAGATACGGAAATTATTAGGATAACAAGTGCTTTAACGATAACGATGACATAGCGCTGCTGGAAAGAGCGTAATACGCTGATATATCCATAGGCAGCGAAAATCGTCAGAGCCGGGAAGAAGAAAAGCGCATACCACGTTTTCACAAATCGTGAACCGACAATGAGGTAGTACGGTACAAAAGTGGCTATCAACCACACCAACTCCGCACGGTTCCTGCCTGATACAAAATTCCATAGTGCATATGCAAACCCACCCGTTGCTGTTATAAACAGTGGCAATCCCAATCCGACTTTCACATTATTGATTAATTCCAGGTAAGCAGTCTTCCCGGTCTCTCCCCTCATCATATTGAAGAAAAGTTCTCGTGAAGTACCATCCAGGAATTCGAAAAAGGAAAAGAGCAATGTTGGATTGGCAATGATATAGCCAACTATTATAAGGGCACCAGATTGAAAAATTTTTCGAATCTGGATACCTTCTTTTCGCATCACATATGAGAGAAATAAAGGAGCCAAAATAACCAACCGGTCGATTTTGGTTCCAATGGCAAGTCCAGCAGTAACGGAAGCCAACACCAACCACATACCGTTTCCTTTCTTCCAGAACATCAATGCAAGGAAACATGAAAGCCAGTACCAGAAATTCGCTGGGGTATCAACTGTCGCAAAATGGGCAATCCCGACAAAGTACGGCGAAACAGCTAAAAATAATGCTGCAAGAATACCCGCACCGCTCCCAAAAAGCATGTTCCCCATCAGATAGGTAAAGAACACTTGCATAGTGGCCATCAGCGCAGAGATGCTGCGTGCAAGTATAATGACACGTCTTTCCTGGCGTTCCTTCCACCCCGAATAAATCTTTGTATCGGAATCTTTAGGTCTCGGATCGAACAGCTTCCCGTATACCTTAGCCGGAATCACTGCGCCAATTGCGAGGACATAGTAATGCAGCCCGCCATAGGCAAAGAAATGAGGATTTAGAGTAAGTCCTGATACCATTCCGGCTGCATGTTTAGTCAACTCATCAGGATGCCAATAATCCGGCGCTCCCCAACTATTTCCCCAAACATTAAAGGCGAAACTGAGAATCATAATCAGAGCGATAACAGGTTTGGACAAAGATTGAAATCTCCCCAGTACGTGGCAATGGCTGTTCGTCTCATGCTCTCTCTGTATGGTATCCATTCTTTTAATTGCCGTTCTCCCTTAAATCAGGTCTTCAATGCCTTTTAGGGACATATCCCCCTTCGGTCGGGATCACATTGAATTGCATCGCTGTCCTGGAAAGATCATTTCTGTACTGTCTATCTGCAGCCTTAGTAATCCGGGGAATGCCTTTAATATTTTCGGTATTGAAGAAAATATAAACTTTTCTATCCTGTGGAGCAATCACTATTTCTTCACGATGATCGCCAAAAAGATCGGCTCCCCACAGAACACCAGATCCAAGTTTAGCAACAATTCGCCCATCAAATTTTTGTATATCGCCGGTCTCCAGACAAATTTCCTTGACTCCATCTCCATCCCAGTCAACAGGGAAACTCAAGATCCATGAATTTGACGGATTAGTTATAAGTTTTCCATCTGAACTCCAGAGAAAAGTCGATAACCTGGCATATTCTGCTCCCTTGTTATTCCATTTCTTCAGAAGAACATCGTAACCAAAGCATTGCATGCCATCTTGGTTCGGAAGTATATTTGCACACCATCCTCCGTCTACATGGCCGTATCCCCACTGCCCCCAGATCGTTTTTCCCATATCGTTAACAAGGAGCATACCGATATTGTCTTCAATCTTTCCGCTCCACCCTTCACGACAATAATACACTTCTTTTCCTTTATTATGCGGCAATATGTCCGCTACAAAAACAATATCTGGTTGTCCGTGATATGGCATTCTATCATTAACAACCCACAAGTCCCTGCCGTTTTCGCCAATACAGTGTTCACCCCAGAAAATTTCTTCTTTGCCGTCGTCATTGACATCAGCAAGTGGAAGGCTATGTGAACCTCTGGCTCTGTCTTTGAAAACATATTTCCAAATGCGCTTAAGCCATCTGTTATTCACCGGGGGGCTGCTATCAATATGTCTGCCAATAATACGTTCCCAGACCCTGTTAAGTTTATTATCATAGGCCCAAATTCTCTGAATTTTATAAAGGCCGCGGGCAGCAATAATATATGTATTTTTACCGTCAAGATGGGCTATTGCCAAATAATTCCTGCTATTACTGTTGTAGTCATTTCCAAGTCCTTCCGCTGATGGCCATTTTGCTTCGTCTTTTATCTTACCCGTCTCTCCATCGAGAATTGATAAGTAATCGCTGTCATAACCCAGCGGATTTCCCGATTTGTTTGTTTTCAGGAGAACCTCGGCTTTCCCGTCCGCATCTATATCCCACACGACAATCGGTGAATAAACACCTCCTGCTTCGATTCCCCATCCGAGATCAATCGTCCATAGACGTTCCCCCGTGTGTAAAAAAGCTGCCACTTTTATTGTGTCTTCTGATTTCTTCCAGAAATTTTCTGCAGGATCGACATTCCTGTTATTGGAATACGCAATTACAACCTCCAGCTCGCCATCTCCGTTCAAATCACCGGTAGCTCCCCGGGCCATCTTGTAATCCTGTCCGAGATCGAAGACGAGCGCATTCTGTATATTTCCTGTATGAGAAACTTCTGCTTCCCGCGACAAGTCACCCTCTTTGCCATCCAATACGGGTCTGATGGCATATGCGTATCTCTTGTTTTCTTTTGCGCTGCCATCTATGTAAAAGGTTCGATCTGTTTGCGCAATCAATTCCAATGCTTTATGATTTCTGACTTCTTTTCGGAATATGTTGAAAGAAATCCCTTTGGGATCATCAGGAAGAAGTCGCCAGCTTACAAATATTTGGTTCTTGCCCTTTGGAAGCGCTACAAGTCCTCTCCCCATGACAGCTTTCATCTCCTCCGGGTAAGGTTTGAAACGGTCAATTCCTTTTTCCGTCTGTCCCTTTTCGCAGGACAGAGCAAAACAGATTAAAATAAGAATGGCAAAAAATAATGATATCCCTTTCATTATAAGCGCCTTCCTTCACTCGAACGCTCTCCAATTTTTGACTCAAGGAGTTCTCTGATAGCCTCTTTGCTTTCGTTTTGGATATACATTCGATACCATATTTCTGAATTACAGAGAAGCCAAAGTCGATTGGCATGATCAACCTTCTTTGTGAGATATTCTTCAAGCATAAGATTGATGTAAGGTTGATTAAGATATCCCTCCCGCACTAATCGAGAATCGTTCAAAAAAAGTTTGAACAAGAGTCTATACTCATCTGCCAGGAGATAAGGAAGTGCGGATGAGAAACCCTGTTTTTTCTTTTTGAGCAGCGCAGGCGGCAAATATTTTTCCGCCAATCGCATCTGCAGATATCTCAATTTACTGTGCCTGACTTTTAAACCCGGGGAGAGAGAAGCGCAAAATTCGGCAAGCTTGTGATCCAGGAAGGGTGAACGCGCCTCCAAACCATGCGCCATTGTCATCCTGTCAAGGATCATAACAGGATGATCCGGCATCCTGAGCATACTGTCCGCATAAAGCATCTTATCCAGAACTTCGGTCGCATTATTACTGTCGAAATAGTCCTTAATGCTCTTCTCGGGGTCAAACTGCCCGACCCGTTTCCGGAATCTCTCGGTATAGAGGCCGTTCCCTAAGCCATCAGGAAAATAAAAATAACTCAGACTTTTTGCATAGCGTTGCCCACCATCATAAAATGACATCTGGTGCATCCACCGGAGTTTGTGACTGAAACTTTTATACCAGAAACCTTCAGGCATTATATTCAGTAATTTTCCAAAAATATGTTTTCGGATAAAGGAAGGCAGAAGGGCATAGTATGATACAAGGACATTTCCGTAATATCGATCATACCCCCCAAAAAGTTCATCTCCACCATCACCCCCAAGCACAACTTTAACATCCTTACGGGCTAATTCAGAGATATAGTACATGCAGATTGAGAGAGGATCTGAAGGCTCATCGAGATGCCACACTACCTGAGGAAGTGTCCGAACCAGTGAAGGGACAATTCTTAATTCATGATGTTCTGTCTTATTTTCTTCTGCCACCATTCTGGCAAAGGGAAGTTCACTATAATTCTTGTAAGGCACATCGCCAGAAAAAGTTTTCACCGGTTCCGGATATAATTTACTCATAATAGCTACCACGAGGCTCGAATCCATTCCACCGCTGAGAAAAGCGCCTACCGGCACATCACTTACTAAGTGATACTTCACAGTTGAAATAATCTGTTTTTCCATTTGTTCTAATATCCCTTCGGGATCAGACTTCAATTTAGGCTCGTATTTCAGTCGCCAGTATCGCTGAATTAATATCTTCCCATTCTGGAATATGAGAAAGTGTCCCGGTGGAAGCTTTCTAATTCTGCGGAACATAGAACGTGGCGGTGTAATGATGCGGATTGTCAGATATTCATACAGAGCTTCCACGTCAACTTCTCTCAATTCAGGCTTTACTGCGAGCAAAGATTTTATTTCTGAAGCAAAAGCAAAACAGTTCCCATCGTGATAATAATAAAGGGGTTTTTGTCCCAGATGATCTCTTGCTAAAAATAACCTTTCCTCTACAGAATCATAAATAGCAAAGGCAAACATGCCACGCAAATATTTCAGGCAATCTGTTCCTTTGTCTTCATAAAGGTGCAACACAACTTCAGTATCGCTTTTGGTCTTGAATTCATGTTTATCTTCAAGCTCTTCTCTCAGCTCCCGATAGTTATATATCTCGCCATTAAACGTTATCCAGAGAGTACCATCCTTGTTAGACATAGGTTGCTGACCGGTTGACAAATCTATGATCGAAAGCCTTCGGTGACCAAGTCCAATATTACTATTCAGATATATACCCTGTTCATCCGGGCCTCTGTGAGCCAGCAAAGATGTCATCAATTTGATCTCTTCTTCCTGAACCCCTCTTGGGTTTATCTGTCCACAAATTCCGCACATACTTGTAATAAAGTCAGAGATTAAACTGATAAATCTGCAGCTTGCGATTTTGGAATCATGATAGCTCTGCTGCGAGTGAAGCCGCCCATTGTGTCGATTGGATATTAAGTCAATCTACTTCGCCGGAAGTTGAGCTTTTTGATACTGATCGGAGAATTAAATCTCTCTTCGGCACAAAAGCCGTCCAGAGAGCTCCTGGCAGCACAGCGAGTATTCCAAGTACTCTATCAACTATAGACACCATTACCGCTTGGCCAACTGTAACACCAGCGAAGGAAAAAACTAATGCGTACATGCCCTCTTTAACTCCTATACTTTCGATAGAAATAGGCATCCTTGAAACAGCCACTGCTATTGAGACACCTATTATTGCCCACATCAAAGGCATCTCGATGGAAAAGGCTTTGAACAACAAAAAAACTCCCGCTATTGGAAATGTCTGCTCCATTACGGACAGAATAAGAAAATAAGTCAAAATCGAAGGTTTTTCCTTGAAAGTTAAAATACTTATTCTTATTTTCTCAATGATGCCACTTGCCCTTTGAAAAGGTATGAGAGAAACCAATTTTTTAACCATACAGTGCATGTAACGATTAAAGAGAGCGACTACCGCTATTAAACTGGCAATTAGAAAAACCAATATTACTCCGAACAAAGGGGTTAATCGCAAATCCATATAAATCCCAAAAAAAAACAAACTCCCCAGAGAAACAATTGCCAGCGCTAACATACCCAGAGTTCGCTCAATAACAATCGAGGATGTAACAATGATCCCATTCTGGCCATTTTTTGTTAACCATCCGATTCGAATCACGTCACCTCCCACTGATGCAGGAAGAAAGTAAGACCAGAATGCACCTATATAGTAAGCTTTGATAGCGGTGTGGATATTGATAGAAGCTCCTGCACTTTTAGCAATGATCAACCACTTTAGAGCCATGAATAAGCGATCTAAATGAATTATCAAATACACCAACAGAAGATAAGAAATGTTTGCCATTCTCAAAGTAGATATAAATTCTTTCCAATTTATCCAATTGAGAATTAGCGCTGTTGCCACTATGCTCACAAATACTCTTAGCCAAAATCCCAACCTTTTCATTGTGCTCTGCCTGTATAGCTATTCAACAAGATATTGCCACCTATGATTTATTCTTCTCCGCATACCATTTAAATGTCCTCTGAAGTCCTTCCTCCAGCGGAACACTTTGTTGCCATCCCAATTCTTCTTTTGCCTTTGTATTGTCAAATTGCACTTTTACTTGCTTCCATTTTAGTTGAGCTCTTGATGTTACTCCTTTTCTCACTAAACCACAAAAAGCTGCAGTCTCATAAGCCGCCGTGGCAAGATAAGGAATTATATATGGTAAAGATATAATTCTCGCTTTGATGCCTGTGACATTTATGAACTTCTCAAGATATTCTCTTCTAGTGATCTCGCCGTCGTCAATCAGATTATATACCTGTCCAATAGCCTTATCCCTAACTGATGCAATATAGATGCCGTTTACCGTATTTTCAACATAAGTAAGTGGCAATATTTTATCCCCGTTACCTGTGAGAATAAATAGTTTATCTTGATAATGGTAGCCAAGATATGGGAAAAAAATGCGCCCTAAGGGCCCTATCACAATACCAAGCCGTACTACAGTTGCCCCCAATCCTTTCTCCCGATATGCTTTCAATACCAACTTTTCCGCCTCAATTTTTGAGTAAGCATATGGTCCCATGAGGGCTGGTTTTTTTTGATAATCTGAGTTCTCCGAGATTATTGCATTTGACTTTAAGCCGAGCAAATCATATGCCACAATAGTACTTAGATAAACAAATCTCTTCACAGAGTGTGCAAGAGCTGCGTTAATTATATCTTCAGTTCCCTTGATATTTATTTGATAATGTTCTTCCCAGTCGTTACTTGATGTAGCCCCGGCATGATAAATAGTATCGATCCCCTTTGTTGCCTCATAAAGGATATCTGCATCTGATAAGTCTCCTTCTACAATATCAACGTCGAGATTTCTTAGCCGTCCCGCATGAATACTCCCTGGTCGTACTAACGCTCTCACTCCAATTTTTTCTGATAACAGCTTTTTTATCAAATGAATTCCAATAAAACCGCTTGCTCCAGTAACAAGAACAGCAGGTGAAATAAGATTTTTTCTCGTGATATAGGCAAATGAACTGGTTTCGCTGGAATTAATCGCAGGTACGGGCCATACTCTGTTGATTAAATCTACAACATGGCGGCTCTTCTCTAAAGAAATCGGAGCATCTTGTCCTTTTCGTATCGATTCATAAAATCTGGATATAACCAAACCTATGCCACCAGATTTATCGATTCGACCCGTGGCTATTTTATAAATATTTTTTAACGATCCCCGGAAATATTGTGAAGCTAAACTGAAACCAGAAAGGCCACGTGCAATTGCCCTTGGTAAATCCAATTTCTTCTGATAAACCAAAATATTGTTGAAACAGTTTGCATGGATTATTCCCTTCGTTCCCCCAAGGGTTAAAGTCATCATGTCCGGCTTTTCACTCAGCGAGATACTGATGTACCCAATAACATCATTAGATTTTACCAAAACTCTTACTTCATCTTGCCAGCCCCCGGGTAACAAACCTCGATTGTGTCCGATACATTGCAGCTCTTTTATCTCAGTAAGATACTCAACGATTAATGACGCTGGATGAGGCATTAGATCTTGGAGCACACCACCATTTAATTGATAGGTCCAATGGCAGAATTGTGCTCCTTCTTCTATAATCGCAGGACTACGTCTTGCATTATACACTTGACGTACTTCAACCGAAATCAGATCACCAATGAGTCCACCAGAAGCTAATTTCATTGCCTCTTGAATGACCTCGTCATAAATCATATTATGGTCTACACACAATTTAACTTTTCTTTCTTTGGCCACCTTTGTCATTTCTTCACATTCCTCGACAGTAAGCGCCATTGGTTTCTCTACCAAAACATGACAACCTTTGTTCATCGCCATAATACTCAATGGAGCATGAAATTGAGGCGGGGTAAGTACATGAACGACATCAGGTTTTAACTCATCGATCATTACACCCGCATCTTGATACACGCTGTTCTTGATTTCCTCCGTGGCCAGAGCCTTTGCTCGTATTAAGTTTTTATCAACGATACCCACAAGCTTGACACCGGGCTCTTTCATAATCAAAGAGGCATGTATCTTTGCTATCTGACCGCTTCCTATGATACCCACCCGCATTTCTGCCTCCTCCTCAAAATTCTTCTTTGCCATCAGAGTATTCTTTACCCGGATCCAGCGAAAAGTATTGTCATTGCAAGTGAAACGAAGCAATCTCGTCCCTCGAAGTGAGATTGCCACGCACCTTTCAGGTGCTTGCAATGACACACTTTAGACAAGGTTTCTGTCATCTTATCGCTGGATCTGGGTTTAATAATATTGAGATTGAATGATATCCCGAGATAACGTACAACAGGGCGACATTAATTTTGTGTTCTCTTCGATTTTTTATGATGCAAATTTCTCACCATGCGGCCAGAGTTCTATATTTCTATAATCTTCAGCGGTTCTTCAGAGTAAGTGAAGCCCTGACCAAGTTGAGTGAATCGAGTTCTCCAGTTGAAGAAAAAGCTACCCATATGGTCTTGCCATCAGCACTAATCCACTTGGTGGGAATAGCATAACCCAGGGCAGGTCCTTTGCCAAATCCCCCCCAGTTTTCATAGTAAGCTACTGTCGTCCACGGACCCCATGGTTCCGGCGCATCGAAGATCCCTAGTCGCCCAATTTCATTGTCCACAGAGTCAGACCTTGGGGACCGATGTCCAGCGGTCAAGAGATAGCGTTTGATACCCGGGTTGTAAACGACATGTGCAAGACCTGAATTGCCAACCCCGTTCGGATCGGTAAATACAGGCCTCCGTTCGTTAATATTTGACGCCCACATAGGGTTACCGCTGGCATCCATCCCTTTAAAGAATTCATAGGCAGTGCGATCTTTGATTCTATTCTTATTTACACTAGCGAGGAACACATCTTCCCCCGCTCCCTGTGCATAAATCCATTTTCCACCATAGACATAGACATTTTCATCTCGTGCGCCGGCATAATCTTTCCCGAAATTAAGGAAGGTGCTCGGGAAAAAGGTACCATATTTGGAGAACTCCCATGTGGAAAGTTGCCAATGCGCACCATAATCTTCTGACCAACCCAATTTGATATCTGGAGGATTTCCATTTTGCACGTTGATCCACGCATAGAGAACACCATCCACCGAGAGTAACCCGGCACATTTACCACCAAAACTTGCTGAATGTTCAGCGTTCTTACCACCCCAGACATTTGTGGCCTTGAAGTCGGTAGGCGAACCTTCGATTCTGGCAAATCCAAGACTGACTCTATCTGAACCCCACTGCTCTATATAATTGGTTGCACCAAAACCGACTCCATCACCCCAGGAGGTGTACAGTTTATCGTCAACAGCCCACGTCATTGGCCAGAGATCGCTTCCCGGAGCCTTCCGAACAATGTTATCAAAATCCCAGCCAATACTCTCGACCACCCGACTCGGTGGATAGGGAGGAAACTGAGCTGAAGAAAAAGGTTGATCATCATCTTCTGCTTTGTCTCTCGTACAGCAAACAAAGACGAAAAACGCTATCAATATGTGAGACACCAATAATATGTGCTTTTTCAAGGGCAACCTGAAAGATGGTCAATCTGAGTACGAAATCCTATCTCCTCCCCTGCCTCATCGCGCTCTCCAATACAGAGAGAGTCTCCCGAGCACATTTTTCCCAGGAAAAATTTTGAGCACGTTTTTGACCTGCTTCAATCAGTTGCTTCCGAAGGCTGTCGTCACTCACAAGACGTGACATCCCATCGGCAATACTATCCATATCCTCAGGGTCAACAAGGACGCCAGCCTGGCCGACTAACTCCTGAGTCCCGTACCGATTCGCAGTAACCACAGGGCAGCCACTTGACATAGCCTCCAAAATGGGAATCGGGCATGCTTCATATAAAGACGGGAGAAGCAAAGCCTCAGCAAGAGCATAAAAGCATGGAAGCGTATCTCTATCAATCCAACCAGGCCGAACCACCCAAGCGGATATGCCGAGCTGGTCCACAAGAGCTAATTCTTCTCCACACAACCATCTGTGCTCCCCAGCTACAACCAACGGGATGCCCAACTTAGGGCCAACCCGTGCATAAGCCTTCAGCAGCCTCCCAAAATTTTTTGGGGGATAGATCTGTCCAACATAGAGATAAAATCGTTCAGGAAGCCGATAGGCACTCCTGATTGCTGCCAATTTTCCCTGCGGTATCGGCTTCTTGAAGGCTTCATCAACCCCGAGATACACCGTGTGAACACGACTCTCATCGACTCCAAGATATTCAATCACATGCTGCCTGGTTGTGTTTGAGACTGCAATCACTGCATCTGCCTTCTTAGCATAACGCGGAATAAGGTACCGATGGCTAAGCCGATCGAACCATCTCGAGCCCCGGGGCATGACATACCAGTCAAGACCGTGGCAGACGAACACTGTTCGACATCTCGCTGTTAGAGGCACCGAATACTTGGGATTGAAGATGAGATCGAACTTCTCTCTCTCTTCTACTTGACGGATCGATAGCTGATCCCATAGAAATATAGACGGCGCCCCGATAGCAATCTCGCGTATCCCCATTTTGCCGTTATACGTACCTACCAATCGAGGGTTCCGATAGATGAAAATAAACTCATGGTGAGTAGGCAGAGCGATTAACTCGCGGAGAAGATTCTCAGTATAAACTTTGACACCGCCACCGTGCTGATCATAATGTCTGAGCATTACACCTATCTTCATCAAGTCTTCCTTGACCAATAATCAGTCATCATTATAGACGCTCGGCCCCTGTGGCGCGCATGCGAGTTGAATCAAAATTTTGATCCTTAATCCTTTGCACCTTAGCTGGTACTCCAAATGCAACAGCATTCATGGGTATATCTTTCGTAACCAATGCTCCTGCTCCGATCACTGCACCCTCTCCTATGGTTATACCGTCAAGAACTATAACACCTGTACCCAGCCAGGATTTGGCACCAATACGGATAGGGCCCTTCGAATAGACCCCTTGGTCCATTACAGCAGCATCGACGTCATCAAAGTGGTAGGAACCCGCGCTTATTGAGCAACCTCCTCCTGTCAACACTGCCTCACCCAGCTCAACTCCATCCATGGAGACGATAACTGAATTGCTGCCAATGCTCGTACGCTTACCCAAGCGGATAGGCCCTGCCTTGGCCAAGATCATGCAATTACGATTGATAATCACATTGTCCTCTAAAATTACTCCAGAAGTGCCTGCTCCATGTCCATCGATCACGCAACAATCATCAATAGTCACGTTGTCGCCCACTTCTATTTTGTGAGGGTGGCGTATGACAACATTCCGTCCAATTATCATTCCCTGACCTACTTTCTTGAAAAGTTTAGGATAGAACTTTTTTCGCAAATAGATTCCAATCCCCCCTGGCATTGGACCCAAAATGCAGGTGAGAAGTTCATATAGTAGAAAATGAGCAAAACTTACCTGACCAACAGTAAGATCCTTATAGGTCTTGAATGGTGACTTCCGACTCTCGAATAGCTTCTCACGGACTAAATTACTTTTTTCGATTTCTTTCATTATATCTGCTGCACCTATATAACTATACAGACGTTAGATACTCTTTTTACAAATTGCTGCTATCTTTTTGGTAAAAATTCTATTCGATTTGCCGTAAAGCATAAAACTGAATCGGAAAAATAAAGTAAACAACTTTTCTGTAAAAAGGCCGATATAATTCAGGGGGTTTTCATAGAAAACATACAAATTCAGGGGTATTATTTCTATTTCATGAAAATTAGAATATCGTAAAATTTGTTTCAGGCTATATTCAGTAAATGTATTGTAATGATCAACATTTTGAGCGAGGGCTTCCGAACCTGTTATCGGATTTGCACCGTTAAGCGAATGGATAATTAATGTTCCGTCATTATTCAGATTGTTCCAGCATAATTTAAGGAATCCCATTATCTCTTCTTTTGTAAGATGATTGATCTCCTGCTCGGCAAAAATCACATCAAATGGTTTTTGATTCTCTTCCATAAAATCGAAAGCATGTTCTGTCCTGCAGTTAAGACCCTTTCTTTGAGCATATTTAACTTTTTCCGGGTCTGAATCAATTCCGATAACATTAGAATAACCACGTTCCTTCAGTAGATTTACGAAGTAACCGGGACCACAACTCACTACAAGGATGCGCGACTCTCTGTTTTCAGGAATATATTTCAGATAATTCCTTTTATAAAACTTAAAAAACCTGGGATAACCCTTCTCTATATCTTCCGGGCCCTCCCAGAATGTGTCAAATTGCTCAACCTTGGCTGTCAATTTTATTTTAGATTCCATTATATTTGTCTCATATCTGATGGATTCCACATAATTTCTCAAGCTTAAAGGGAGACCCATGTCTTTATACCACCTGGCTGTTTCCAGGACTCCATGTTTAAAATCCACTTTTGGAACAAAGCCTAAAATCTTCAGTGCCTTTTCCTGAGAAAAAGTGAAACTTTTCTTAAAAAAGTCCATTCTTCTCCTATGAATCGGGGGTTGAATACCAATTGGTCTTAATACCCTTTCAATGATTGTAGCAACTATAACAAGTGGATAAAACGGAATACGAATTTTTGGTATGTCTTTGCCCAATTGTTCAGCTATCAAGGCAACCATTTCATTCGTTGTTAAAGGTTCTTTCCCGGCAAGTATAAATATTTCTCTAACTGCATTTTCATTTGTAGCTGCCAAAAACATACCTTCAATTAAATCATCAATATAGATGAGGTGATGTAAATTTTTCCCATCACCAATCATAAAAAACATGTTTTTGTTTATGGCTTTGAATAGTTTCAAAAGCCTGCGGTCTCCAGGTCCGTATGTCTCTGGAATACGGATGATGACCGCGGACAGCTTATCCTGGAACGAAAGCACGAGTTTTTCACCTTCGAGTTTTGTTACTCCATAAATATTGTCTGGATTACATGGGGATTGCTCGTTTATTATTCCTGATAATTTACCGTAAACTCCAATTGTGCTACCATGAACAAACCTTCTTATACCTGCCCTTACACTCGCGTCGAGCATATTTTGCGTTCCTATTACATTGACATCCCAAAATCTCTTATCCGGAACATTCATTTCGTGCTGAGCCGCCGCAAGATGAAAAACGATATCAATCCCATTTAGCGACTGAAAGAGGAGTTCCCTATCGGTAACTGAACCCAAAATCACTTCGGCACCCTTATCCTCGATCAGTTTTTTGTTTTCCTTTTCCGCAGGGGTGTTTTCTTGTCCAAGGACTTTGACCGAATAACCTTTTTCAAGACATTTTATTGCTAATTGAGACCCGATGAAGCCTGTGCCACCTGAAATGAGAACTTTCATTTATTTTCTTCCTATTAATAATGAGCCCATAAATAAAATCGCATCTTTATAGTTTTTTTCATCATTGCGGCTCGCTTGCAATCCTCTTTAAAAGAAATATTCCCGACAAGCGGGAATGACATGTAACAAACGTGACTTATTTTATGAACCCTTAGTGAATCATCGAGATAATTCAATTAATATGCGATCATCTTGCTGTCAAAATATCTTGAAATATGGCTGGGTGCCGAAGGAACACACTTTTCTATTTTGGACAAGTCTGAGCATGATCTAATTTACTGGAAGCATGAGCAAATTCTTTAATATACATACTCCTGTTCAAAAATCCACGCCTCCGAAAAGTGGTCATTACTTCTTCGAATTCTGCTTGAATCTTCTTTTTATCCCAGCCCAATTCATTTGCCATTAAATCTGCACAAGTACGCAACGCTTGTTCTCCGGGGAAAGCTCCAGTACCAAGGTCAGTCCTTCTGAAGACAACGTCTCCAAGTTTGTGAGCCATTTCCTCACGAATAGCATGGATAACTTCTGCTTTTATAACTAGCGAATCTCCTATAGGCATAATCAATGAAGGATTTTCATGAGTATATTTTAAAACTTCCTGATATTTGGAACCATAATTATGAATTAAAGCACGCATTATTCTGTTGTTATTCATACCATGGATCTTCTGTTCCATAGCTTGTTTGAGAAAATCCTTAAAGCAAGTGATTTGACCACCATAAATCGGTGTCACAGATGTATTAGAACGCTTCCACTTACTCCCAATCATTCTAAGAATAAGATCCAGCGCCTTCTCAGCCATACCTCTCGCTGTTGTGGCTCTGACGCCGAGGAGCGTTACGAGTCCTTCCATACCATGCTCCCGCCCGTGATCAATAAGTCTAGAACGCTTACCAAAACTGAGATTTCTCTCTTCTTGCTTGCGTTCATCGCCAAACAACGTAAGGCCCGTAAGTATCATCGAAACATCCTCAAGAGTCAGGGCAAAACCAGAGTACGCCTGGTTCGCCTCATCAATGAATCCTTGAAGTTCCTCTTCACTGACACCAATCTCTTCCTGCGTCTTATTGAAGACTTTGTGCCAGACACCGACAAGACAATAATCACGCCATGGTACGACAAAAAGATGACGCCCTCCCCGATTTAGAATAGAATCGCTATCCTTCGTTTTTAATGGTATTGCAAAACCGTATTTGTTAGTCAACTTGCGGTTAACGACAAAGGCAAGATCTCGTGAATATACGGGTTTGGGATTTAATTGAATACCTAATTGTTGTTCAAGCAAGCGATGGGACCACGCGCCTGCAGTGATTAGCACCACCCTGCTGAGGATTTCAAAATCAGAGCCTGTGAAAATGTCTCTGGCCTTCACACCGACAATTTTATTTCGTTTTTTCAGGAGTCCCCTGACTTCAACATAATTTGCAGCAGCAGCACCCTCATCCGCAGCCGATCTGAGGAATGAAATGGTAAGTCGCGGCGGGTTGTACATCTGCCCATCGTAAAAAATAGCACCACCCGTGAGATTTTTTATTTCCAATCCTGGAAAAAGTCTCAAAATTTCCTGCTGAGATATAAATCTCCCTCCCGGGATTTGTCTGTCGGGATCTCTTATACCTTTGTTGCGGTCAATAGTTATGAGATCGTAAAGGAAAAAGGCCACCCCGAGCGCTATCTTACCCTTTATTCCATGACCATATGTTGGAATCACTACAGGAAGGGGCCGTACAAGATGAGGAGCAATTCGCAAAAGCGTTGAGCGTTCGTGACAAGATTCACGAATGCGAGGGAGATCAGCATGTTGTAAATACCTGATCCCACCATGAACCATTTTTAAATGATTTGCAGATGAAGCACCACAAAAATCTCCTTTTTCCAAAAGGATGGTTGATAGCCCTCTCAGCGCCGCATCCCATGCGGCACATGCTCCAAAAATTCCGCCACCAACAATAATAAGGTCGTATTCTTTTCCGCTCAGTGCTTGTAAATCTCTTCTCATAACGCTTCTTTGTATTTTCTTTTTCTGCAAAATTCCGAAATAGCTTCCCCGAATAAGGAAACATAGTTTTCAGCACACTTACTTACATAATAGCTGGTCACGAGCTTTTTATTGAAAATGCTCATTTTTTTTCTCAACTCTGAATCACGAATGAGACGAATTATTCTGTCTCGAAAAGACTTTTTATCACCCAACCTGATTAAAAATCCTGTCCTTTCGTTAATCAAAAAGTCGTTCTGCCCTCCCCGGTCATAACAGATAACAGGTACCCCGCATGCCATAGCCTCCAGGAAAACTAATCCAAATCCCTCATGCAAAGCGGTTGAAAGATAACAATCAGACAATTCAAGGATTTGAAATTTAACCTCGTCAGAAACGCAACCCAATAGCAAGACCCTTCTTTCAAGGCCAAAATGTTTTACCAATTTCTCGATACGTGCACGCTCCGGACCATCACCTATGATGATAAACTTAAATTGACAGATATGTTTGATTTCTGCAAGAATCTGCAGAGCGTCATCTATGTTCTTACGTTTAATTAATCGGCCTATGGTACAAAAGACTGTCTCATCAAAATCAAGATCGAAATCATGCCGCGTTTTCTTTTCAAAAGTGGGAGGCGTGATACCAAGAGGGATGATATCGATGGGGCGCTTAACTTTATAGTACCGGTGGACATTTGCTATAGTATCACTCGATGATGCGACGACGCGGTCTGCTCTGTTGAGAAGTGCTTGAACTGTTGTCGCGACGAGAGGTGTCTTATGCGGCGCGAATGATCTGCTTGGGTCGAAGATATCACCCCCGTGTATGGTGAGGACATTAGGCAAGCTGAGAACCCTTGATAAAATGTGACCGGCCGGCCCAGAAGGAACAGCAAAAACAGTATTTATGACATCATATCTTCGTCCATTGAGCAAACGAAATGCATTCAAAACGCAGGAGGGAGGATAGCTAACCAGGGAAATCATACTGGATACCTGTCTTTTATTCCGGAAGAGTACCGGCACCCTAAAAATTTCGACGCCCGCAGTGATTTCGTATTTTTCTAATCCTTCAAAGTGAGTGGTAATGATGCTTACTTTGTGACCGAGTTTTACAAGGTGTTCAAGAATATCCCTGGTCACGATACCACCACCACCTCCGATGGGAGGATACTCATAATTGATTACCAGAATGTGCATGTGCTTTCCCTATATGTCAAATTTTTTCCCGATCACGTACTCTTTCTTATGACGACCATGCGTGAATGCAATAATTTCTCCTAAGAGACCGACACTTGCGGATTGGATGCCAATTACCATTAAAAATGTGGCTAATATAAGAGAGTTGCGATTACCTATAAATTTACCCAGGAGAAATTTCTCTGCAAATACGTACAGCAAAATAAATATGCCTATAAGGAAAAAAATGAAACCTATCGCACTGAAGAATCTTAGTGGCTTACGGGTAAAACGGGTATTGAAATAAAGTGAAAATATACCAACTATTCTGTCCAGATACTCTTTTATGCCATAAAGGCCTGTTTTGCTTGTTGCCTGGTAATTTATGCACTCAACCTCTTTACTCTTAAATCCTCTTCGTTCGGCAAAAATTGGTAGATATCTGTACATATCACCGTATAATTCTGTCTCCGCGAGGACCTCACGTCGAAATATCCTTACAAAACAGCTAAGGTCATTCACATTTGTTTTCGTTATTCTTTTCACCAACGAATTAAATACCCGTGACTGAAGTTGGTTAAAGATTGGATCGACTCTGTTTTGTCTTACAGGACTGACGATATCGGTTCCGTTATCCAGGGAATCAAGCAGATGGATAAAGGAATCTTCAGTTATCTGTTGATGAGAACCAAAAACAATGAGTATCTCACCATGACATTCCTTTAATAGACCTTTGAGGCAGACTGCCTGAGACGTCCTTTTACTCAACGCGAAAGCTTTTAATGGACAGTTTAAATTGAGAAGTCTTGGCTGGTAATTCTTCATAGAGTAACCTGTTCCATTATCCAAAATTAATATCTCAAACGAATCAGATCTTGATGAGAGGAGCTCATATGTTTTTTCTAGAAATTGGAGGAAATCATCATGTTTTTCTTCAATTAGAAATATAATTGAATATTTATATGTTGTGTGGTTCATGATTGTCTCTTTAATTCAAAATTATCAATAACATTGTGGTTAACGGTCCAGGGAGTACCATTATGGTCTCTGTCATTTATCAAGATCACTTTTTTGGTGATTTCAGGCATCTGCGTATGTGTTAAGTCACTTGTGCTCACAACTAATTCTCCCAATATTCCTAATATCAGGAGATGTATTATGGCCATTAAGTTGAGCAATGCGGCGATAACAAAGAAAGTGGCTTTTCCCTGCGTCCAATCATGAACTATCGCCAGTGTGCTCAATATTCCAAAAAAAATGAACAAGAACAAGAAAGGAATGGCACAAAGAGCAAAGCCTTTTAATGGCGTTGAAGAAAATCGAATTATCAAGTTCAATGCAAAGATATCACTAAAAACCTTGAAGATTCTACTCAAACCATATTTGGACATACCGAATTTACGCGGATGATGTTTAACAGGAATCTCGGCAACTCTTGCCCCGGTCATGCTGGCTAAAGCTGGAAAGAACCTGTGCATGTCTCCATATGCATTGATAGTCTTGATACATTCAGCACGGTAAGCCTTAAGGGAACAACCATAATCGTGCAACTTAACTCCTGTCGTTAACGAAATGAGAGTATTGGCAACCCTGGACAGAAAAACTCTGACGAATTTGTCCTTTCGATCTTTACGCCAGCCGCTTACAATGTCATACCCTTCCTCAATCTTCTGCAAAAGCAGGGGGATATCAGATGGATCATTCTGCAGGTCTCCGTCCATTGTTACGATAATCTTCCCATTTGCGTGATCAAACCCTGCAACCATAGCGCTGGTTTGTCCATAATTGCGGCGGAATTTGATAGCCTTCAATTGCGGCGTTTCCTTTTGCAGACGCTCGATGATTTCCCACGTTTTATCCGTTGAACCATCGTCAATAAAAATTATTTCGTAATCAAAATTGAAGTGAGCACTTACTTTAAGGATATTCGATAGCAAAACTTCTACTGATTCCTCCTCGTTATACAGTGGAACAACAATGCTCAGATATGTAAACACGCTTTCTTTACTCTTTTTGATCGAGTTAAGGATTTGACTTTGAGATTAATACAGGGGCTTTTGAAAAAGATTTCTTCTCACTGAGGTCATCCACACACAAAAAATATCTTTAATTCTACGGGATGCTATTGTAGGATGCATAAAATAAATTGTCCCGAGATAAATTATGTGTTGATTTTCATCAATCAGAGCACCAATTAGAAATTGGCAGGCCAGCCGCTTTCCCTGCTATTAATAAGGCATCAACTACATCTATGCTTGCATCGCAGTTGACGTCCGCTGCTTCGAAAATAAAATTATTTACTGACAATTCAGCAGCATATCGTGCCACCAGTAATGCATCTACTATATCTACTTTGCTATCACCATTTACATTTCCTTTGATTGCTGCAAATGTCGCTGTTACAGTACAATCAGCAGTAATCAAACCTGTAATATACGGGTTTGTTCCTGTCCATGTACCCTCACAACCAGTTACTGACACTACGTGATAACCAGTATTTGGTGTTACAGCGAATGACTGACCATTGCCATACTTTACGGTTACTACACCTGACGGCGAGATATTTCCACCGCTGCCTGCCGTAGCTGTTATGGTGTAAGTAGGCGGTGTGTTGCTATTTCCAATAACGCTATCCATCACGAAGAACACGTGGGTATTATCAAGATAAGCGCCACGAACAGAATCATAATTAGTTGCATAATTTTCAAAAAGTTCTTCTCCTACCCCCCGCGCATAGAGGGGTATTAAACTATTGGTATGCCCACTGGAATTCCAAACCCAGTACACTGTTTCACCAGACTCGATAATACTGTCTCCATCATCCTCCCAGCTTGCACGCTGTCCACCACTATTAGAAACAATCTTCTCCAACGTCAGTGTGCTATTATTGACATCACCAAGTGGCCAGTCAGGGAACACACCCCAGCCACCAGTAAGGTAGCCAGTTTCGTGATCACCAGTTACAATAACCAGTGTATTATTCCAGCCACTTCCGTTGTTAGAATCATTAACCCAGTCAATAACAGCCTGAACAGCTTCATTGAAATCAATCATTTCGCCAATCATCTGGTCCATATTGTTTGCATGACCTGCCCAATCTATTGCACCACCTTCTACTATTAATATGAAACCGTCTGGATTTTTATTTAATACTGTTAAAGCTGCAATTGTACTTTCTGCAAGTGTGGGATTTTCTGGGCTATAGTCAGAGTCATCAGCGGTATGATAAACATGATCAAATAAACCTGCCAACTTGGTAACGCTCTGGGAATTAGCAGCAGCTAATAGGGCATTTCCACCATCTACCCCTGCTTTACGCTCAACGAGAAAATGTTTTCCCGTGTCACCACTTTCACTCTTAAGTTTATTTCTGATTGCATCATTTACATACCCTTCCCGTCCGTCACCTATGATCACATCTACTGACGGTACTGTTGGCCCATAACCACCACCATATTTGAGATCAATTGAAGTATTACCCGTGGTATTTGGGTCTTCAAATAAACACTCATCCGCAATGGCATAAGTATTATCGCGAGCAGCGTTATGAGCACAAAAACCCCGGGTGTAGCATGTGAGATAGGAACAGTGCTGACAGCACCAACTGCTTTGCTTAAAAGCTTTGCCTTCTCACCTATGGTGGATAACCGATACGTGCTATCAGGTGTGACGTTAATCCGATCGTTTTGGGTTTTAAAACCACAATAAAATGCAGTTGCTGCCGCAGCACTATCTGTAGTACCTTGCTTTACATAATTGAAATTCGTCCATGCCTGTGAAGGGTCATAACTTCCTCCGTAAGGGAAAGTTGACATCCAGTATTTGGTCCACAGAGGATCTGTCAGATATGGTGGTGTTATACATAATCCTGAAGATTGACAATATTTTTTCGTCGCTTCGATATGATTTGCTCTCCAGCCATCTGCAATCATCAGAATTATGTACTTTGCATGAGCCTGCCCAAAGGCCTCGTTAGTGCCTAAGGTTACAAGAAATAAAACACACAAAATTATTAGCAGAAAAAAGAGAAACTTGTCTATCTCTCCTTTTTTACAATAGGCACTATACTCCTTCATTACGTCTCTGAATGATATATTATTTTTGCTTGTTATCGGAATAATTTCTGTCGTTTCTCCGGGAGATCTTGCGTTAAAACCTATGGGAATGCTATTGTCGGATGCACAAAATACGTTGTCCAGAGATAATAATTATTTAGGTTTCCTGCAGGTGTTACCACAAGATACATATAATATGTACTTGAAGGAAGTGACGAAGCATCCATTTCAAATAGTGTTTCATTGATTTCGCCATAAGTATTTTCTTTCCAGGGTACAAAACCTATCGAAATTGGCCGTAGCGTAAGGTCAGAGGCAACGAGATAAAGGTTTTCCTGATCGATCTGTGGAGCATATATGGCAACATAAACATCTATAAGGTTTGAAAATGATGGGATATTAATTTTCAGATTGAATGTTCCGTTTATTACGTTACCCAGTGCCAGAGGTTTACACAGAGCTGGATTATCATAATCTTCGACTGTATTTTCAACCGGGAAATAACTGTACATATTAGATCCTGAGGGCATGGTCAAATGGTTTAGAGCCATAAAATACGCTGTAATATTCCGGTTCGAACTAATTGTTACAGAACATTGATTTCCATTTGTTGAATCACATCCAGACCAACGATCAAATACAAAATCATCATTAGGTGTAGCAGTAAGGGTAATTTGAGCTACCTGATTATAATAATTCGAACAATCCCCGGGACAGCTTATGCCGTCGCCTGCCACACTTCCGCTATTGTTCGGCGTTATTCCAACACTTAATCTATATACAGGTTCTTGAATTGTGACCGTTGCTCCCTGCCCGGATGGGGTCCCGATCGTGTAACCGTTAATATCTGCCAGGGTCGAGACTGACAATCCAATATTTGTGCTCCCAATAGTACTGAAAGCCTTAAAATGGACTATTAAAACTCTTAAACTGGTTCCCGGACCCTTTCCTGTTCCATCAAAACCATTTACAGTAAGGCTACCCGTATTATTGTTAGTGTTTACCGCTGCGAAGAAACCCTGCGCACCGGCATCCACTCCTTCGGTTCCCTTCGTGGTATCCACATTAATAAGATCCTTGTTAAATATGATATTGAATTGGTATGCGCCAAGCTTCTGTGTTCCACTGTTAACAAGCACCTCGAGATCGAATGTGCCGGATGCATTCACACCCGCACTGCCTGGAGATATCCAGACATCACCCGCTGCTGCAAATACCGAAGTCGATGCACTAAGAGCACAGACAACGATTAAAAGATATAGAATTTTGAAATTTCTCATGGTTAATCCTCCGATTTTTTTTATAGATAGTCAACAATACTTTTATTGAAGGGACTTTTCCCCTTAATTAGCACACCAGTTAGGAACCGGTAGCCCTGCAACTTTTCTTGATATTAGAAGAGCATCCACGATATTTATTTCTCCGTCGCAGTTTACATCTCCCGCCTCGGGTATAAAATTATCTACTGGCAAACCGGCAGCATATCGTGCCACAAGCAGCGCATCCACTATATCTACTTTGCTATCACCATTTACATTTGCTATGCTTGCTGAAAAGGTTGCTGTTACAGTGCAATCTGCAGTAACCGAACCTGTTATATATGGGTTTGTTCCTGCCCACGTCCCTCCACAACCCGTTACCGATACTGTTTGATACCCAGCGTTTGGCGTTACAGTGAATGATGTTGTTGAACCATGGCTAACTGTTTGTGCCGCAGAGGGACTAATGCTTCCGTTTGCTCCAGCTGACGGGGTAACGGTGTAAGTATTTATCGCGAAGGTTGCCTCCACAGCGTGATCGAAGTTTACATTCGCGATAGTATATTCATTCCCTGTTACTAAATCAGTTACATCCACGGTATTGTCAATAAGATTCTGTAAATGGTACCCCACATTTGCGGTTATGGTACAGGTTGAGGTACCGCCATAGCTGACCGGGGAAGTGCAAGAGATTGTACCATGCCCTCCGGGAGCTGAAGCGCTAATGGTGAAGGTGTCTATGGAAAATATAGCTACAACCGTATGAGTCGCCGTGACATTATTAATTGTGTATGTGTTATTGACAACCGCGCTAAGGACATCGGTCCCGTTATCAGTTAACGCAGAAAGGTGGTAATGTGCGTCAGGGCCAGTAGTACAGGTCGAGCTTCCGCCATAGTTGACCGGAGAAGTGCAGGAAATAACGCCGCCACCACCCGGAGTTGAGGCATCAATCACGAAACTCTTGAGAGAAAAGGAAGCAGTTACCGCCGTATCGGAATTCATGGTAACCACACATTGACCTGTACCGGAACACCCTCCCCCGGTCCAGCCGGTGAAGTCCGAATCAGTATCAGCATTTGCAGTCAATGTTACAGCTGTTCCTGCACTGTACGTCTCAGTACAATCACCGCTTGCAGCGCCGTTTGAGATTTCACAATTAATTCCGGAACCGGTCACTGTACCTGATCCATTCCCGGAACTGTTTATCGTTAGTATATGGGTTTCAATATCGAACTGAGCCGTAACATTTTTATCGCCATTCATAATAAGATTGCATGATCCCGTACCTGAACAATCACCCGACCAGCCTGAGAAAGTTGATCCCGATTCAGCACTTGCAGATAATGTTACATCTGTTCCATCATTATAGGTTTCTGTGCAATCTCCGCTCACTACTCCGCTTGCGATAGAGCAATTAATGCCATTTCCTGTAATTGTTCCCGATCCATTGCCAGAACCGTTCACTATGAGGGTATAGGAAGGTGTCACTTCTCGATATCCTTGCCCGGCTAATCCGGAGACATAGTGCGACTGAATTTCTGTCTGAGCTAACACTCTATTGTATAAAGCAACCTCATCTATTGTTCCTATAAAGTGATAGCCAGTACTGTTATTTATCCAACCAATGTTTAACGGCGCAGAAGAAGCAAAGTTCCCCATGTAAGTTATTGGGATACGGGCCTCCTCTTCACCATCCAGATAAATACGGTTTTCGCCGCTATTAGCATCTCTTACGGCTACGATATGATGCCATTGTTCATCGGTCAGATCATGAGTGCCTGCTAATTCAATCCCTATTCCACTTGTATCATATAAGCTAAATACTGCTACAC
>JBFLXE010000016.1:0-27794 GCA_040757455.1 Nitrospirota bacterium | reverse complement strand
TAATTATTAAATCAATATCCCAGATTTAATTTCGGACGCATGAAGATCCCTGAAATTCAAAAGTCTTATAAATTTTACGGGCAGGAACTTATAGATCGAAAAAGTTTAAAACTAAAGGTATTAATTCTTTTAAAACCGAAGTTGTAAAATCAAAACCTATTTAAAACTTTGTTCTTCAGAGGGGAAGATTTCATTTTCCACTTCTTCTTTATAAGCTTTGATCGCAATCAACGCCTGTTCTTTCAAATTGACATAACGTTTTGCGAACTTCGGCAGAAACCTTTCGAACAATCCCAGAACATCGTGCAGGACGAGAACCTGTCCGTCACAATGCGGGCCGGCTCCTATTCCAATGGTCGGAATTGAGAGTCCCTCTGTTATTGTCTTTGCAAGACCCAGCGGTATTGCCTCAAGCAAAAGAGAGAAAGCACCTGCATCTTCAGCGATATGCGCTTCCTCAAGCAATCTTTTTGCTGACTCTTCAGTTTTCCCCTGAACTTTGTACCCTCCCATTCTATGAATGGACTGCGGAGTTAAACCTATATGAGCCATAACAGGAATGTCTGATTTCGTCATAGCCCTGATATGCTCTGCCACCTCTGCGCCACCTTCTATCTTAATCGCAGATGCGCCCGCCTCTTTGATAAATCTTCCAGCGTTTCGAACTCCTTCCGCGACGCTTGCTTGATATGACATAAAGGGCAGGTCGCCTATTACCATCGCATCAGTAACGGCTCTGGAGACGATCTTTGTGTGATAGACCATTTCATCCATCGAAACGGGAAGGGTGTTGTCAAGCCCTTGCACAACCATGCCGACGGAATCACCGACAATGATCGCATCAATTCCTGCCTCATCGACAATCTTTGCAAATGGATAGTCATATGCGGTGAGAAGAGTGATTTTTTTCTTTTCGACTTTTTTTCTCAGAAAATCCTGTATCGTAATTTTGGGCATGTTAAATTTGTCGATCCTGCATAAATAGTGTCCTCCCCTATCTACTTAATTCACTCATAATCTTTTCCTGTTATCTGCCTGAGAGCCCACATTGCACTCTCGCGCACACTCGGATCTCTATCATTAAGGATGGCATTCAATGCATCCACTGCGCGGGCGTCTCCTATTTTCCCCAGTGCTCTGGCTGCTTCGAAGCGAAAGGGCCGGAGCCTGTTGTTAAGGGTATCGACAAGAAGTAACCTTATCAAGGGCTCGACAGCACGATCATCTTTTATCTCACCCAGTATTTTTGCAGCTGAAATGCGGACGCGTAAGTTGTCATTTTTCAGCGCCTCTATAAGAGGTTCTACGGTTGGTTCGCCTATCTGCAGCAGTGCGTCCGATGCTGCTTCTCTGACGTGGGGATCGTCATCCCCTGTTGTACCAATAAGAGAGTTTACTGCGCGGGCATTTTTGATCTTGCCCAGAGCTCTTGCCGCTCCGTATCTCAGTAATCTTGAACTGTCTTTTAGAATCAAAGTCAAAGGTTCAACAGCGTGGTCACTTTTGATCTCACCAAGCAATCTTACAGCTTCAAGCCTGACACTCATGTTTCCGTCTTTCAGTAGCTTTGTCAGTGGCTCTACGGCGAGCTCCCCCATTTCCTTCAGCGATTCTGAAACGGCTCCCCTGACCCTCGGATCGTCATCTTCGAGGGAACTAACGAGAAGCTCCGCCGTCTTGATGTCCTTAATCTCCTTCAGTGCTCTCGCGGCCTGCATCCGTATTTTAGATTCTCTGTTTCTGAGCGCGGACGTCAAAAAATTCATGTCCCGTCTTTCCCTTGCACGATCCACTATTTTGCTTAAGGCTTCTTGAGCTCTACTCTGTACTTTTGACTTCTTATCGCTTAGACGACTGATCAACGGCTCCACGGCGCGTACATCGCCAATTTCCCCAAGGGCACGGGCTGCGTTGCTCCTCACATTACAGTTTTCGTCATCAAGAGTTTTGATTAGCGGCATAACTGACTGTGCATCCTTAATTTCCGCCAGGGCTCCGGCCGCATTTTCTCTTACCTTTTTGCTTCTGTCCTTAAGTGCGGAGATTAAAGGTTCAACTGCACGATTATCCCTGATCTTCCCGAGTGCTTGAGCGGCATTTTTCCGGGTAACTTCATTTTTGTCTCGAAGGGCAACGATTAGTGATTCCACAGCCGGCTTGCCTATTTTGATCAGTGCCAGAGTTGCTTCTTTATCAGGGAATGTTGATGCAGCAATCTTTTCTTCGGCGAACCATACAGCATGAGCGGTATCACCCATCAAATCTACCAGGAAAGATATGGCTGATATGGCATCAGTTCCCATTTCACCCAACCTTTGAGCCGCCTTTGCGCGTACAGATGGATCATGGGAATACAAGTTTTGAATCTCTTTCCTGACATCAGATGAGATATCGTGTGGAACGGACTGCAGGGGAGTTCGCGGCTGGGCAAAAACCGCTTCTGTTGGTACCAGAAAATACATGATCACAAATGCTAAAAGGATTTTTGGAGTTGCCATTTATCCTTAAATTGCTTAGCCTGGTCCCGATTAGTTGTTTTAATTTACACTCTTTTCAGAAAACCTGTCAATCGGCAAGTCATAATTTGTTAGGTAAAAATCATTAGACTCTCCCTTTGAAAAAGGGGGTCGAGGGAAATTCTAAACAGGCTTATGAAATTCCAAAGGCAATCTTATATCGAATGTTGTCCCTTTTCCGCTACTAATGACTGAGATGGTGCCTCCGTGGGAAACGATGATCTTGTGCACTATAGCCAGACCGAGTCCTGTACCCTTTTCTTTAGTGGTAAAAAAAGGAAGGAAAATCTTGTCTCTTATGTCTTCTGAGATGCCATGACCCGTGTCAGAAATCGAGACGTTAACATTGCCACCCTCATATGAAAGAGCAGATCCCTTTATTGTGAGCTCCCCGCCCTGCGGCATGGCTTCGACCGAATTCTGTATGAGATTGATAAAGGCTTGTCTCAAAAATATTTCGTCACCCTTGATAGTGGGAAGTTCATCTATATTCAGATTGAGCCGGATGTCTTTTCTTTTGCTAACAACGGAGGTAAGGGAGCTCTTCAATATCTTCCTTATATCCACGTCGGAAAGGGACAGTTCAGTCATCCTCGCGAATGACAGAAAATCAGAAATGATCCTGTCCATGACCAGTATTTCTTTTAAAATGGCATCAACGGTAGGTTTGAGAGAATTATCAACTTTTCTTGACAGGAGTTTTGTATATCCGGCGATTACACCCATTGGGTTCCGTAACTCGTGCGCAATACCTGCCGAAATCTCACCGAGACTGGAGAGTTTATCTCTCAACATCACCTGAGATTCTATCGCTTTGAGATGGGTGAGGTCTGTGAAGACGAGAATCTGACCTATCGTGTTCCCGAAACTGTCCTTCAGAGGAGAGAGGGTGAGACCCAGCCATATCCTTTTCCCGGAAACTGTTGTATAGCTGATTTCTCCTCTCTCAATGAATCGCCTTTCATTAAGAAGGTTTGTTATAGGCTTATCCAGAACATGATCGTGATTTTTGCCCAGAATCATTTCTCTTTTTATTTCCAGGATTTTCTCGGCGGCGTGGTTCACTTTTGTAATTCTCATATCTTCATCGAAACTTATCACCCCGCTGGGGACGCTCTGGAGAATGTTTTCATTGTAATCCTCGATGGCAGTCGCCCTGTCCTCGGCCTTTTGACGCAGGATATCGAGTTCTTTTTCTTTTTCCTTAAGTTTGGCGACGAGTTCGCGAAATGTGTCAACGACAAAATTGACCTTCGACAAATCTTTCTGGTCAATCCTCTTTTTCTCTTTCAGAAATTTCATAAATGTACCCATGAGGTAAAAAGAAACAAGAACTATCAAAAGTAAAATCACGGAATACAAAAGCAGTGATCCGTCCATTTCAATTCCTCATAGATCCAGATACAAGTGGAACATCTCCTGACCGTAAAAAAGTGTCACCGCCGTGCCAGCTGCAAGAAAAGGTCCAAAAGGTATTTTCGTCTTTCTTCCTTTACCTTTATAAATGATCAGGAACAATCCGAAGACCGCACCCACCAGGCTTCCAAGAAATGTTGTTAGAAGTACTGATTTCCATCCCATCAATGAGCCGACCATCGCCATCATCTTGATATCTCCCCCACCCATTCCGCCTTTGCTGATAATCGCTATAGCATAAAAAAGTCCTCCTCCCAAAAGAAAGCCTGTGACCGAAGCTTTGAAACCAAGAATTGAATTTCTCATGAAAGGATCAGGCAGGAGAAGCGAGGCCGCGACAAGCCCGATAATTATGCCAGGCAACGTAATTCTATCAGGGATTATCTGAAAATCGAGATCAATAAAGGTTATCACTATGAGGGATGAGCAAAGGGCAAAATAAAAAATTGTGTTCCACCCCAGGTCAAACCGCCAGACTGTGAAAACGTAAAGCAGACTATTGAGGAACTCAACGAAGGGATACCTTAAGGATATCTTAGCCTTACATTCCCTGCATCTTCCTCTCAAGAATACATAGCTTAAAATCGGTATATTATCCCAGGGTTTGATAGGAGAGCCGCAGGAAGGACATCTTGAAGAGGGTATTATAATGGAAAGGCCTCTGGGCATCCGGTATATGCAAACATTAAGAAAAGAACCGACAATAGAGCCCATCGCAAAAACAGCGGCATATATGAAAATTTCAGACATAGTAGAGGTGTTGCAGTTCCTTTTTACTCTATTTTGGTTCTCTACGTCTCCACTTTGCTTATATCGGATACCTTCTTTTTCGTTCTCTCTATCTCTTCTTCTATCCTCTCGATCTCACCGAGGGCTTCTATTACGACACCATCTTTCAATATGAACCTTTCGGGATTTTCTTTCAGTTCATAGACTCGCTGTCCAATCTTGTTCAGCAATTCGCTACGCTTTTCTTTCAGCTGCTCAGACCGATAGAGGAGCTTCATTATAGAAATCTC
This sequence comes from Nitrospirota bacterium, assembly GCA_040757455.1. Taxonomy (GTDB): domain Bacteria; phylum Nitrospirota; class Thermodesulfovibrionia; order Thermodesulfovibrionales; family SM23-35; genus Kmv42. The sequence goes on along the minus strand of JBFLXE010000016.1, from coordinate 22,843 downwards.
TATCTTCAGCCTTTCCGAGAGTATAGAAGACAGCCATTTTATTTTTGTTATGCCTCCCTGAAAATCATTCTTTATTCGTTCCCACATAATTTCTGATCTATCCTGTCTTAAAAAGTTCTGACTTTTCTTTCCAGAAGTTCTCAACAGATTTCTTTAAAAGGGGAAGCCCTTTGAGTTCAGGATCATCCTCGATCAGCGAGAAGGCTTCTTGACGCGCCTTATTGAGGAGTCTCGCATCCCTCACGATGTTCGCTATTCTTAGATCAGGCATTCCTGACTGGCGCGTCCCAAAAAATTCTCCAGGCCCCCTTATATTGAGATCCTCTTCGGCTATCCGGAATCCGTCGGCACTCTTCGTCATTATATCAAGTCTTCTCCTTGCCTCTTTTCCGACTGGTTCATATGCGACAAGGATACAATATGACTCATGATGACCCCTTCCTATCCTGCCACGCAGTTGATGAAGCTGTGACAACCCGAATCGTTCCGCGTGTATTATAAGCATAACCGTTGCGTTCTGAACATCCACCCCCACCTCTATAACGGTCGTGCTGACCAGAATGTCTATCTCGCCCTGTTTAAACGCTGTCATAATTTCTTCTCTCTCCTGCGCTTTCATTCTGCCATGGAGAAGACAGACTCTAAAGAGAGGGAAGATCTTCTCAAATGCCTCCTTGCCCGCTATGGCCGACCTGAGATCAGTATTTTCAGACTCTTCAATGAGCGGATAAACGACGTAAACCTGCCTGCCTTTTTTAATCTCTTGTTCCATGAGGCTATATATTCTATCTTTCTGGGTCGATCTGAACAAAAGGGTTTTCACCGGCCTTCTTTTAGGCGGGAGTTCATCAATGATCGAATAATCCAGGTCTCCGTAAAGCGTGAGTGAAAGTGTTCTCGGTATGGGCGTTGCCGTCATAACGAGAACATGGGGATTCTGAGCCTTCTTCCTCAGTAAAGCTCTCTGTGCCACACCAAATCTGTGCTGCTCATCGATGACAACGAGACCAAGATTGTTAAATGCGACTCCTTCCTGAATAAGAGCGTGTGTTCCGACAACAATGTCGATCTCCCCCGAGACGATCATCTCGAGGGATCTATCTTTCTTACCACCTGTAAGGAGGCAAATTGTCAAACCGAGATTTTCTATCAACCGGCGGATATTTAAATAGTGCTGTTCAGCCAGTATTTCTGTGGGAGCCATCAGAGCAGACTGATACCCGCATTCTGCTGCAACAAGCATGGCCATCAAGGCGATGATCGTCTTCCCGCAACCGACATCTCCCTGCAGGAGCCTGTTCATCGGATGCGGCTTTTTCATGTCATTAATTATCTCTCCAAGGACCCTTTTCTGGGCGCCGGTCAGGGTGAATGGGAGAGTGCCCACAAATCTTTCAAAAATTTTTCCTTCCGGCTCAAAAGCGTTTCCCTTTTCCAGCATACATCCTCTTTTCAGCAAAGCGAGACCCAGTTCAAACATGAAAAGTTCATCAAAAGATAGTCTTTTATGAAAATCGCTTAAACCACGGTTAAGAATATCAACACTCGCTGGAGGCTCGGGGAAATGAATAAAGTGGAGACTTTCGGATAGGCCTGGCAATGAATGTCTCCTGAGAATTTCTTCCGGCATGGGATCGCGAAGACCCGTCAAACAAGTGTTGACGATCGTGAACATTATCGACCTTAACTGGCGAACGGTCAGGCCGCTGGTCACCCTGTATACGGGAACAATTCTGTTCATGTGAATCGAGCGATCATCGTCATTCATGATTTCGAATTCCGGATTGTCCAATTCAAAGCCTTTACCCCAATAAGGATTTCTTTTCACAGTGCCGTAAAGCAAGACTTTATCGCCCATTGTGAAGTTCCGCTTCAGATAAGGCTGGTTAAACCATTTGCCTTTTAACACGCCGCTGCCATCATTGATCAGGAGCTCGAAAATCTTGAAAGTTCTCCCGGGCAGATTTATCACATTGGCAGATACTATTTTTCCGGATACAGTTTCGGTTCTTCTGTATTCCAGATCGCTGATCTTTTTGATATTGCTTCTGTCTTCATACCGGTAGGGCAAATGGTAGAGTGCATCTTTTGCATTTTTTAAGCCAAGGCGCTGAAAAAGTTTTACCCTCTTCGGGCCAACACCTTTGATGTATTGAAGTTGAATATCATGCAGGTCTTTACCCATCAGTGGGAGGGGAGAAAGTCTTGTCAGCCTCTTCCAATCTCATCTTCGAGTATTCGCTCTCACTGAGTATATCGATATCCCAGCCGGTTAGCTTCATTGCCAGTCTCACATTTTGGCCTCTCTTACCTATCGCGAGCGAAAGCTGCTGGTCATTCACGACAACCATGGCTGTTTTGGTTTCCTCGTTAATGCCTATCCTGTCGACAGCCGCAGGGCTCAGAGCTCTTGCAATGAGCTCTCTCGGATCCTCAGTCCACGGAATGATATCGATTCTTTCGCCGCGAAGCTCACGTACGATTGATTGAACTCTCGTGCCTTTCATCCCGACGCATGCGCCAACAGGATCAATAGAGGGATTCTTTGAGAAAACGGTCAACTTTGTTCTTTCGCCGGGCTCCCTGACGATATCCTTGATCACGACCAGTCCTTCATTGATTTCAGGCACCTCCATTTTGAACAGTGCCGCTACAAACTCTGGACTTGCCCTGGTGACCATAATCACCGGTCCCTTGGGCGTAACCCTTACGTCGTCTATGAGCGCCCTGACCGTATCACCCCTTTTGAGATTTTCATTGGGCAGAGTCTCTTTCACGGGAAGCAGTGCCTCTGTCTTGCCTAGGTTCAGAAAATATATTGCCCTCTCCCTCCTCATGACCGTCCCGCTCACGATCTGACCGACTTTATCCTTGAATTCATTGTAAATCACGTCACGTTCTGCTTCTCTCACTCTCTGAAAGATGACTTGTTTGGCTGTCTGTGCCGCAATCCTGCTAAAGTCAAGGAGATCCAGAGGCAAATTGATAGATTCTCCCTCCGCCACGTCAGGAGAGAGCCTCCTTGCATCATTAATGGAGATTTCTTCATCTTTGTTCGTGACAGTCGATACGACCAGTTTGGTTTCATATGCAGAGATGTCACACGTCTTTGGATCTATTTCCAGATTTATGTTAGTCCGTCCACCGAATTTTTTCCTCGCAGCCGAGATAAGAGCGGACCTCAGCGTTTCGATCAAGACATCCCTCGGGATGCCTTTTTCTCTGCTCATCTGGTCTATGACATAACACAATTCTTTTGACATCAGAATTCGATCTCCAGTCTAGCCCGGGATATCTTGTCAACGGGTATTTCTATCTCCCCTTTTCTCATCGTCAATTTTACAGTATTCTTGCTGACACCTGATATATGGCCCACAAAGAAATTTTGATTTTGAATTTTTTCCGATGTGATTATTCGGGCAAGTCTTCCCATATTTTTCTCAAAATCTTCCAGGTCCCTCAATGGTCTATCAATGCCCGGTGAGGAAATCTCCAGCGTGTATGACCCGGGGATGAGATTCTCGACGTCAAGACGGGCGCCGAGGCTTTTGCTGAACCTCTCACAGTCATCAAGCGTTACTCCCTCTTGTTTATCAATGGTCACTCTGAGCAACAACCTGCCTTCCCCGGTCAATCCGACATCAAATATTTCAAAGCCTTGCTCCCGGGCAATCTCTTTTGCCAATTTCCGGACCTGTTCTTTTATCTCGTTAAGCATAAACGTTTAATCCTCAATAAAACAAAAGAGTGGTTTTACCACTCTTCTCATTTAACAAAGACTAAAATAAAATAACAGGTTTTAGGGACAAAAAGCAAATACAGAGATGGGCGGAGAGACCGCCCATCTCTGAAAATTTACTTCATTAACGTGGTTTCTCCGCTGGTTGCTCAGGGGCTGGAGCCGGTGCTTGTTCCGGGGCTGGAGCCGGAGCCTCGGCTGGTTTGGGCTCCTCAGGTTTTGGCGTCTCAGCTGGTTTGCAGCTTAGAGTGAAAGCGACCAATAACATTATTGATAATATTAAGGCTATTACTTTCTTCATTTGGTTCTCACCTCCTTCCAGAAATTTATCTTAGAAAAGATATTACAAACAGAAATCTTTGTCAACATCAAATTTGTCATCATCAAGATTCAGCCATATTAAAAATTTATCTATAAAAAATCAAGAAATTATTGTCTGTCCCAAAAAAATACTTTACCTCTAGCACATATTTATGTTATTGTTTCATCACTTTTTTTGACCTGTTAAGATTTCAAAAAGACTTTTTTTCGTGAATTATTTATAGGGGCGATCCGAAAATCGCCCCTAATAGTCAGAAAGGAGCATCCAGCAATGTTGATAATAGGAGAAAAGCTGAGCATAATGTCCAAACGTGTGAGAGAAGCTATGATGAAAAAAGATAAGGCACCTATCAAGGAGAGCGCGATTTCGCAATGGAAGGCTGGTGCTGGCATGATAGACGCAAATATAGGACCTGCGGAAGACGGCGGTGAGGATTTAATGGAGTGGATGGTGACCGCTATACAGGAGGCTGTACAACTTCCCGTGTGTCTCGACACAACCAATTATAATGCCATAGAAGCCGGGCTTAAGGTTCATAACAACCAGTGGGGAAGACCCCTGATAAATTCTACGTCCAACGATCCTGAGCGATTTCCGATTCTGGAACTCGCAGCAAAGTACAACGCCCGGATTATCGGCCTCACCGTGGGGAAAGGCGGTCTTCCGGCAGATGCAGAGGAAAGGGCGGCGATAGCGGCAGAGATTATGGCACGGGCCTCAGAATACGGAGTCTCTCTCGAAGATCTGTATCTGGATCCTCTTGTGTTGCAGATATCAACTTCACAGGATCATGCCTTAAAGGTGATAAAGGCTATAAGGATGTTCCAGGACTTAAATGATCCACCTATGAAGACAGTGGTGGGGCTTAGTAATGTGTCCAACGGATGTCCAAAAAACCTCAGGCCAATAATGAATAGTCTCTTTCTTTCTTTGCTAATGTACGAAGGACTGACCGCTGCTATAGCCGATCCTCATGAAGTAATTCCCACGGTTAAGACAATAAACGTGATCATAGGAAAAACACTTTATGCTCATTCTTATCTGGAAATATCGTGATGTTTTTGTTCGAGGCATTTGTTGTGAAAGAGCCGCCATAATTTATATAATATTTAATGCAAAAAATTTTTATTACATTAACTCGTCGCATCAATCGGAGGTCAGGATGGCTTTTACACCACCAAAAGAAACTTACCCGGGCAGAGTCTATGAAGTAATCTTAGGGGCAGATCCCTGGACAGTTAAATTCGGGGGTGAAAATGTCTTACCATTTCACGTTTTTGAAGGTACATCGTCGAACAGGCCGATCGTCGCGCATGAGATACAGGACATCCCTCCGGTTGAATGGCCTGAGAGTGTGAAGGGGCCATATGCGGAAATTTCTAATGATCCTGCATCATGGGCAAAATACTGTCAGGATGTTTTGAATGCGAAGGCTGTTGCTCTCAGGCTGATGGGCACACATCCTGATGGAAAAGACCGTTCGCCGGGCGAAGCAGCAGAATGTGTAAAAGCTGTGCTTTCTGCAATTGATATCCCTTTGATCATATTGGGTAGCAATCATGCGGAAAAAGATTCAGCTGTTCTGATTTCAGCTGCGGAGGCTGCAAAGGATAGAAACTGTCTGCTTGGAAAGGCGCAAGAGGCTAATTATAAGACCATCGCTGCGGCCGCGATGGCAAACAATCACAAGCTGATCGCAATGTCCGAACTTGACATAAATCTGTCCAAGCAATTGAACATTTTAATTACGCAGATGGGCTTTGACAAAGAACGGATAGTGGTGGATCCGATGTGTTCTGCCCTGGGTTACGGTATTGAATATACTTATTCGGTCATGGAAAGGATAAGACTTGCCGCTCTCATGCAAAATGACGTGACGATGCAGCAGCCGATCCTGGGCGACGTGGGGATATATGTATGGAAGGTCAAGGAGACACAGGCTTCGGAGCAAGATGTGCCTCAATGGGGATCTGTTGAGGAAAGAGGGATTGCCTGGGAGGCGACGACAGCTATGGCTTTGCTTCTGGCAGGTGCTGAACTTCTGATCATGAGACACCCTAAGGCAATAGAAGCAGTGGAGAAGATAATTGAGGAGATGAGTTAATTAGAATTTCTAAATTCGAAATCCTAAGGAAAAACGGATATTTAGAATTTTTGGTTATTTACTAATGGGACCATTAGTAAGATCTCACAAATTGTTATTCCCGCAATCCGCCGGAGGCGGAGCGTCGGTAATCCTTCTTTGGATACAGAGTTACAGAGAGATTCCGAACAAGCCGGAATGACAGATTCGATACCTCGCAGCTTGCTGCAGGAGGTTCATTATTGTTTAGAATTTAGATATTAGAATTTAGGATTTTAATTCTCTGGAGGGTTGATATGGCTCTGACCGGTGTTGAAATATTTAAACTTCTGCCGAAAACAAACTGTAAGAAGTGCGGGTTTCCTACATGCCTGGCTTTTGCGATGAAACTTGCACAAAGACAGGCTTCGCTTGATGCATGCCCTGATGTCTCTGAGGAAGCGAGGCAGAAACTCGGGGAAGCGTCAGCTCCGCCGGTAAGACCTGTTACTTTTGGTATAGGTGATAAGGCCGTCAAGATGGGTGAAGAGACGGTGCTTTTCAGGCATGACAAGAAGTTTGTCAACCCGTGTGTTTTCGCACTCGAAATAAAGGACTCCCTGAAAGAGGCGGAAATTACTGCGAAAGCGGAAGAAGTTCTTGATTCTGAAATAGAAAGAGTGGGTCAAAAACTGAGAGTCGATGCGATAGCCATTACGAATGATTCTAACGACGCGGCGAAGCTCGAAACCGCAGTCAGAATACTTGCAGAGAAGGTACCTGATATTCCTTTGATCATATGTACGTCAAATCCGCAGGCTGCAGAATCGGCATTGAAAATATACAAGGACAGGAGACCCATCATTTACGGAGCGAACTCAGACAATATCGAGCCGATGGCAGAAATTGCCAAAAAGCACGGCGCAATACTCGGTGTTGCGTCTTCCGGTCTAAGGGGGAGGCTTGAGGAGCTCGCGGCACTTACAGAAAAGGCTAAAGCTTCGGGCGTTACCGATATGGTTATTGATTCAGGCGCGAGAAAAGCTGGAGAAATCCTGGCAGATAATGCTTTGATCAGAAGGGCAGCGATTAAGAAAAACTTCAAACCCCTTGGCTATCCGGTCATTACGTTTGCACAGCGGGAAGAAAGCCTTACTGAAGCACTTCTGGCATCCATCGGGGTCGCCAAGTACTCTTCTATTATCGTCCTTCGCAGTATCGAGAAATGGAAAAATCTCGCGCTCTTTACCTTAAGACAGAATATTTACACAGATCCGCAGGTGCCGATGCAGGTTGAACAAAAAATATATAAGATTGGAGAGCCGTCAGCGGACTCGCCGCTGCTCATTACAACTAATTTTTCTCTTACATATTTTATAGTGTCGGGCGAGGTTGAAAACAGCAGGGTTCCAAGTTATCTGGCTGTCATGGACTGCGAGGGTCTTTCTGTGCTCACGGCATGGGCTGCCGGCAAGTTCACGGCAGCGAAGATCGCCCAGTTTATTAAAGAGAGCGAAGTGGAGAATAATATAAGACACAAGGAATTGATAATACCCGGTTATGTCGCAATATTGAGCGGTGCGATCGAAGACAAACTTGAGGGATGGACAGTGACGGTCGGTCCACGAGAGGCTAATGGAATTCCAGCATTTTTAAAGTCAAGAGCAGCGTAAAATAGTTATTGGTCATTCGTCAACAGTCAGTAAAACGAATGACTGTTGACCAATGACTATTGACCGATGAAGGAGGGGAAATGTCTAAGTTGATTGCCTCGTCAGCAATAAGAGGTGCACATACACTTGTGAAGAAAGCTGAAGACATGCTTGAAAGCACTGTCGCTGAGAAAGGTGAGCATTGTGCTTTTGAATTTCCTGACACAGCGTTCTACCTGCCTCTCGTTTATGCTATAACAGCTTTTCCTGTCAAGACTTTATCTGATATGAGGGTAGCACTTGGTATGGCAAAGGAGATGCTCCACGATGAACCTGAAGAACATCTCTGGAAGCCTTATCTCGGCGAGGCGCTTGATTCCGGCATGGCTTCTCTTTTTGCCGAAGAAATAATAATGGCATTGCGTTACATAAATAACCTGGAGCCGGTTACAGACCCCGAAACAGGATGCGTCTATAACGGCTTTATTACAGACACAATACAGAGGAATTTGGGAATACAGCTTGTTGATGGAACGATGCCAGGTTTCGCAGCTATTATCGGTGCAGCGCCTGATGATGATACAGCGGTAAAGATTGTAAGAGAACTGCAAGAGAAGAATATCCTTACCTTTCTCTCGGGTCATGTCAATGGAAACAGTGTGACAAAACAGCTATTGAGAAAAAATGTTGAACTCGGGTGGGAAACGCGGATCGTCCCTGTTGGACCTGATACGGAGCATACAATTTATCCGCTGGATTGGTCGGTGAGGGCCTCCCTTATTTTCGGAGGTAAAAAACCTGGCGATTACAAAGCCCATCTCAAATATACAAAGGACAGGGTTTTCGCCTTTGCACTGGTATTGGGCGATCTTGACGAAATAAAGTGGACCACGGGTGCGGGCGCCATAAACATGGGATACCCGGCAGTCTGTGATACTGATGTGCCCGTTATTCATCCAACGGGAGTGTGCACTTATGAAGAAGTGGATAAGGAGTTCGATTACGACAGAATCGTTCAGAAGGCAATCGAGGTAAGAGGCCTTAAGATAATCGTTGAAAAGCCTCCGATACCGGTTGCTTATGGTCCTGCATTCGAAGGCGAAAGAATCAGGAAAGAGGATATGTTTATAGAATTTGGCGGAAACCGTACTCCCTCATTCGAATGGGTCAGAATGCGGGAGATGGACGAAATAGAAGATGGCAAGGTCGCAATCGTGGGCAATAATTGGCATGAGGCGTATGAAAAAGGCGGGACGATGCCACTCGGCATTGTCATAGATGTAGCAGGAAGGAAAATGCAGAAAGATTTTGAATCGGTTATAGAGAGAAAAGTGCATTCGAACATAAATGAAGCCCAAGGTGCCTGGCATATGGGGCAGCGGGATATAAACTGGATGAGAATTAATCATAATGCCAAGAAAGCTGGATTCACTCTGGAACATTTCGGAATAATAAATGTAACAATGACTCACAACAGGTTCAAAAGTATTGTTGATAAGGTTCAGGTGACCATCTATACTGATGAGGATGATGTATTAAGAGTTCAGGAGGAAGCACGGGCCAGCTACAGGGAACGCGATCAGAGATTGGGTGGCCTTGTAGATGAGGCGGTCGACACGTTCTATTCATGCCTGTTGTGTCAATCCTTTGCACCAAGCCATGTATGCGTTGTAAGTCCGGAGAGGCTCGGTCTTTGCGGTGCCTTTAACTGGCTTGATTGCAAAGCTGCGTATGAAATAGATCCGACAGGGGGGAATCAACCTATCCCTAAGGGTGATCTCCTGGATGCGCGGTATGGCAGATACAGCGGGATAGACGACTATCTGAAGAAGGCATCCGGAGGTGCCGTAGAGACACTGAATCTTTACACGATAATGGAAAATCCCATGACGTCCTGCGGATGTTTTGAGTGTATTATCGCAATTATACCTGAAGCAAACGGTGTCATGATCGTCCAGCGCGGACATACCGGCATGACGCCTGTTGGAATGAAGTTCTCGACACTGGCTGGCAGTGTGGGCGGAGGAACACAGAATCCAGGGTTTATGGGCATTGGGAGAAACTTTATCGTCAGTAAAAAGTTCCTTGCGGGAGATGGGGGGCTTAAGCGGATTGTATGGATGACAAAAAATCTCAAAGAAAGTCTCAAGGAAGCCTTTGACAAGAGGGCGGCGGAGGAAGGAGTACCGGATTTGCTTGACAAGATCGCTGATGAGACGATCTGCGAGGATTCTGAGAAATTGCTTGAGTTCCTGACAAGTGTGAATCATCCGGCACTCGAAATGGAACCGATGCTATAGATGAATTATTACCCTCCCCATGCCCCTCCCGTTAAGGTAGGGGATGTTTCCCTCTCCCCTTGCGGGAGAGGGTTAGGGTGAGGGGATTATAGATGTGGAGGATATATGGAGAAAATTATAAAAAGTGCGAATGAGGCGTCAGAAAAAATTATAGAGTGGAGTGAAACTCACAAGATAGAGACGTGTTTCGACAGGGCGGAGAAACTGAAACCCTGTCCGATCGGGGCAGCAGGCGCATGCTGCAAAATATGCCATATGGGCCCCTGCCGGTTTGTCGGACCGAATGCAGAAGTGGAGGCCAGAGGAGTATGTGGAGCCACTCTGCCAACTGTTTCATCAAGAAACCTTTTGAGAATGGCAGTTGCCGGAGCGGCGGCACATTCTGACCATGCGAGAGACATGGCGTTTATATTGCTTGCTGTCGCAAACGGTGAGACAAAGGACTTCAGGATAACTGACGTCAAAAAATTGTACAGGGTTGCTGGAATCCTCGAAATAGAATTCGAGGGACGTCCGGTAAACGATGTCGCAAGGGATGTGGCTGCCAAATTGCTTGAAGACTTCGGTAGGCAGAAAGGCGAACTTAATTATATTAAAAGAGCTCCCAGGAAGACCCAGGAAAGATGGAGAAAATGGGGGATTGTACCACGGGGTGTGGACAGGGAGATCACAGAAGCGATGCACCGCACACATATGGGTGTGGATCACGACCCGGACAATCTTCTTTTGAGCGCGCTTAAGATCTCCCTCGCTGACGGATGGGGAGGCAGCATGATCTCGACGGATATCTCGGATATCCTCTTTGGAACTCCCAGACCGGTGAAAGCGGAAGCCAGTTTCGGAATCTTTAAGGAAAACGAAGTGAATCTCGTTGTACACGGGCATGAGCCTTCGCTTGCTGAGGCTATTACGGATGTCGTGAATGAATCCGGGACAGTTGAATACGCGCGATCAAGAGGAGCCGAAGGGATAAATCTGGGCGGTATGTGCTGCACTGCAAATGAGGTTCTTATGCGGCATGGAATTCCGACTGCTGGGGGGTTCACAAACCAGGAGCTTGCGATCCTGACAGGCCTTGTCGATGCGATAGTAGTGGATGTTCAATGCATCATGCCTGCTTTGACCGAACTTTCGAAAAAGTTCCATACCAAGGTTATAACAACATCGTACAAGGCAAAGATCCCGGGCGCTTTACACATAGAATATGATGAGCACCGCGCCAAAGAGATAGCCCGGCAGATAGTAAAGACTGCTATTGATAATTTTCAAAACAGGAAAAAAGAGGGAAGCCACATTTCAGACAAGTTCCCCCTCATAGCCGGTTTTTCTCATGAATATATTGAGTATATGCAGGGCGGAAGATGGAGGGCATCATTCAGGCCGCTCAATGACGCCATAATTGCTGGAAGGGTGAGAGGAGTGGTTGGTCTTGCCGGATGCGACAATCCCAGAGTGCCGGCGCAGGGGCTCCATCGTTATCTGGCAATAGAATTGATCAAAAACGATGTCCTGATAGTTTCTACAGGGTGTGGTTCTCACGCATGTGGAACCGCCGGATTCTTGACGCCTGAGATGGCCCTGGAGGATGCAGGGCCGGGTTTGAGGGAAGTATGCGAGGCTATTGGTATTCCCCCGATTCTGCACCTTGGTTCGTGTGTTGACAATTCCAGGATTTTAACAATAGCCTCAGCAATGGCCGAAGAAGGTGGACTTTCGGACGAGATCGGAGGTATGCCCGCCGTTGGTATCGCACCGGAATGGATGTCAGAAAAGGCAATCGCCATAGGGTGTTATTTCGCTGCATCCGGGGTGCCCGTGATATTCGGTGGAGATTCGCCAGTTGAGGCGAGTGAAGAAGTGAAAAGAATCATGACCGAAGTCTGGTTTGAAAGATTCAAAGGTGCATTACATTTTGAGACAGATCCAGAGAAAATATTAAGTATGACTCTCGATTATATAGATAGGGCAAGAGAGGCTCTCAAATTGAGAAAATACGAACCTGGCAAGTTCGGCGCAGAAAGGGTTCTTCTGGATATGGCTGCAAGACGCGAGCTCGAAAAAGGTGCAAAACCGCATATGGGAATATATTAAAAAAGTCATTAGTCATTAGTTTAAAATGGCCAATGACTTAATGACCGGTGACGGAGTTTGGAGGTACAATGAAAATAGAAGAGATTGACATTGACGAACAGATTGGTGAGGTAGGGAACTTACTGAATAGACAGGAAAAAAGAAAGGGGGTTTTGATCCATGCTTTGCAGCAGACACAGGAAGACCTCGGCTTTCTGCCTGAAGACGCTTTAAAGAGGCTGTCGAAAACACTTGGTATTCCGCTTGTCGAGATATACAGTGTTGCAAGTTTTTATAAGATGTTTCACTTCAAACCACGCGGCAGGAAAGTGGTAAGAGTGTGTTTGGGTACCGCTTGCTATGTAAGAGGATCAAAAAAGGTACTGGCAGAACTTGAAAATACATTCAATATTAAGAGCGGAGATACGACCGAGGATCTTGCAATGACACTTGAAACCGTTGGGTGTGTCGGTTGCTGTGGACTCGCACCTGTTACGACAATAAATGAGGAAGTTAGGGGTGAACTAGTAGGCGGGAGGAAAATAGAGGGTTTAATCAGTTCAATACGAGAAGATTGATTAAAATATAAATAATTATTGCATAAGGATAATTAAGGATAATTATGGAAAGACTAAATAATATAGAGAACATTAGAAAAGTCAGGGCTGATCTTGTTGAAGGAGTTTTCAGACCTGGAAGAAATGTGGTGAAGGTTTGCTGCGGACTTCCTTGTAGTACCTTAGGCTCATATAAGGTTGCAAAAGCATTAGAGGATGAGATATCCAGGAGCGGTTTGCAAATAGACGTTGTGAAGACAGGATGTCAGGGTCTGTGCCAAAAAGGGCCTCTAATGCAAATTGAACCACATGGTTTTTTCTTTCAGAAAGTACGTCCTGAAAAAGCAAAAGACGTTGTTTCTTACACGTACTCAGCTGGATCACCTGTAAGAGAACTACTTTATAGAGATTCGTTTCTTGATAAGCCGAAAGAATTATTCGAAGAAGTTCCTTTCTATAAAAAGCAATTAAAGATTGCATTGAGAAATACGGGAAATATAGACCCATTTAATGTTTATCATTATATATCTGTAGGTGGGTATAGTGCTATTGAAAAGATGTTTTCGACTATGAGTCCTGAGCAGGTAATAGAAGAGGTAAAAAAGGCAAATCTCAGGGGTCGGGGAGGTGCCGGATTTCCAGCTGGTATAAAGTGGGCACATAGTAAGAAAGCAGCAAGCAAAATTAAATTTGTTATAGCTAATGGAGACGAGGGTGACCCTGGTGCTTTCATGGATAGATCTGTAATGGAAGGCGATCCTCACAGCCTTCTCGAGGGAATGCTCATATGTGCTTATGTATTAGATGCCCATTATGGATTTATCTATGTGCGTCACGAGTATCCTCTTGCTATTAAGACTTTAAAAATTGCTATAAAACAGGCGGAAGAACTTGGTCTTTTAGGTAAAGATATACTCGGTACCGGATTTGATTTTTCTATTCAGATTAGAGAAGGAGCTGGCGCCTTTGTTTGTGGAGAATCTACTTCATTGGTTGCATCATTGGAAGGCGAGAGAGGTTTTCCCAGGCCAAGACCTCCAAGGCTATCGGAGATAGGCGGAGGTGTATGGGGGTATCCTTCCAACTTGAATAATATAGAGACTTATGCTTGTGTTCCTCCTATTATAGAGAAAGGTGCAGATTGGTTTTTAAGCATAGGAACTCAAGGTTCAGCGGGCACAAAGGTTTTCTCACTTGCAGGCAAAGTTAAAAACACAGGACTTGTAGAAGTTCCTATGGGTATCACATTGCGAGAAATTATTTTTGATATTGGTGGCGGAATTATAAACAATAAGAAATTCAAGGCAGTGCAGACAGGTGGACCTTCAGGTGGTTGTATTCCCGAACAATATCTCGATCTTCCTGTCGATTTTGACTCACTATCAAAGGTTGGTTCTATCATGGGATCCGGTGGAATGGTAGTAATGGATGAGGATAACTGCATGGTTGACATAGCTAAATTCTTTCTTACCTTCACACAGGCTGAATCATGCGGGAAATGTCCGCCGTGCAGAATAGGTACATATCAGATGTTACAGTTACTCGAAAAAATAACTTCAGGTAAAGGTGAGGAAGGAGATATAGAAAAACTTGAAAGACTTGGAAAAATGGTAAAGTTAGGCTCCCTTTGTGGTCTCGGGAATTCCGCTCCCAATCCTGTTCTTACGACCATTAAGTATTTCCGAGATGAATATGAAGAGCATGTATATGATAAATATTGCAGGGCAAAGGTTTGCAACATAGGGGTATTCATGATCGAACAATCGGAGTGCATACTTTGTGGCCTTTGTAAACAGGCTTGTGCGTTTAATGCAGTGAAGGAGACGAGGAGGAGCTTTTTTATTGACCAGGATTATTGCACAAAATGCAAATCTTGCTATCTTGCTTGTCCTGTGGGTGCAGTTAAAATAATGAAGGAAAAATATAAAAGGCTTGAAGAAGAATTCCGCTTGTCTTCAGAGAGTCTAGATGAGATTGAAAGGAGGCGCCAGATGACATTGAGAGATGTATTGGCATCGAGGCCTTGCGAAGTAGTAATGATTAGAAAAGATAGCACTATTTCCGAAGCAGTTAGTATAATGACCCAAAAGAGTGTCAGTGGACTATTTGTAGTTGATGAAAGTGATAAACTGGTCAGATTATTTACTGAAAGAGATATTGTTCATTGTGTATTTAATAATATTTCTTTTGATGAAGTGATAGGCAATATATCAATGCGTGATATCATAACCTTTGATCCTTCAACAAAGGTTAGTTCAGCTCTCGCTATTGCTTCTAAACAAAAGATTAGACATTTACCCGTTGTCGAAGGCGATAAAATAATCGGGATGATTACTTTTAGAGACATAATTTCGTATTTGTTGCCAGAAGTCTGTTATATGGCGGAAACAATATATTGATGGTAAAAATATAAATGAAATTCATGTTATTATAAATTTACAATTTATTTCGATTTGGACAATTTTCATGTCCCTTTTGAGCCGAAGGCTCTTAGTGTTTGAGCGCTTAATTTAGATTTTGGTAAGCCAAAATGATCGAGTTGGAAAATATAAAGAGACTTAACAGCGTGAAAGACCTTACGGCTTTACGAGATTTTCTTTCTGCGGAAGGTGTGCTGGCACCAGGTAAAAAAAGGATCAGGGTTTGCTGCGGGACGGGGTGCAGGGCAAATAATTCTCTCAAATTAGTAGAAGAACTTAAAAAAGGCACACAGAAAAATGAAATAGATGTTGAAATAGTCACAACGGGATGCCAGGGACTTTGTCAGAAGGGCCCGGTAATGATAGTCGAACCACAGGAATATTTTTATCATAAAGTCCAGCCAGACAGAGCAAATCATATCTTACTTAAAACGATAAAAGCAGAACAACCAGTGTTAGATCTTCTTTACCGGCGCAGTTATGGAGAAAGGGCATATCATATAGATGAAGTACCCTTCTATAATAAGCAAGTAAGGGTTGCCCTCAGACATAATGGGAAGATTGACCCTACCAATATTCTTCACTATATAGCAGTTGGAGGTTATAAGGCTCTGGAAAAGGCTTTTTTCAATATGACACCTGATCAGGTAATGGATGAAGTAGATAAATCGAACCTGAGGGGGCGTGGAGGTGCAGGATTTCCGGCTGGAAGGAAATGGAAACATACGAAGAACACACCGGGTCTGAAATTCGTAATAGCGAACGGAGACGAAGGTGACCCGGGGGCTTTCATGGATAGATCGGTCATGGAGGGCGATCCTCATAGTCTGCTGGAAGGTATGCTTCTCTGTGCATATGCGATCGGTGGTAGACACGGAATCATCTACGTCAGGCATGAATACCCCCTGGCAGTAAAGAATCTTAACATTGCAATAAAGCAGGCGACTGATCTGGGCTTTTTAGGCGAGAATATCCTGGGTTCAGGTTTGAGTTTTGATGTCCGGTTGGTTGAAGGCGCAGGCGCCTTTGTTTGTGGCGAATCTACGGCTCTGGTGGCCTCTGTTGAAGGCGAGCGCGGGTTTCCGAGACCAAGACCTCCGAGGTTGTCGGAGAGAGGCGGAGGCGTGTGGGGCTACCCGACAAACCTGAACAACGTCGAAACATACGCCTGTGTGCCCCCGATCATCGAAAAGGGAGCTGACTGGTTCCTTGGAATAGGCACTCCGAATTCACCGGGGACAAAAGTCTTCGCTCTTACGGGAAAGGTTGTTGATACCGGGCTCATTGAAGTTCCGATGGGGATAACACTGAGGGAGATTATTTACGATATCGGAGGAGGAATCCTGCATAATAAGAAATTTAAGGCGGTGCAGACGGGTGGACCTTCTGGAGGATGCATTCCGGATAAGCATCTCGACCTGCAGGTTGATTTCGACTCTCTTACGAAGCTTGGTTCAATCATGGGATCAGGCGGAATGGTGGTGATGGATGAGGATAACTGTATGGTAGACGTTGCCAAGTTCTTCCTTTCCTTCTGTCAAGCGGAGTCCTGCGGCAGATGTTCGCCCTGCAGGATAGGAACATTCCAGATGATGCAGATACTGGAGAAAATCACATCAGGAAACGGAGAACCCGGAGATATCGAGAAGCTTGAAGAATTGGGGAAGAAGGTAAAGGAGGCCGCCCTGTGTGGTCTTGGCAATTCGGCTCCGAACCCGGTTCTTTCGACCATTAAGTATTTCCGTGATGAATATGATGGACATGTATATGAAAAATATTGCCGGGCGAAGGTATGTAGCGGCCTCGGATTGCTTTCGATAAATACCGATATATGTTATCAGTGTATGCGTTGCATTGATGCTTGTCCTCATGATGCAATTAAAGAATACAAGGAGGGGGGCTTTTATATAGACCAGGTTCTTTGTGAGAGATGCAAGGCATGCTATACGGTTTGTCCTTTGGGAAGCGTAGAGATCCACGCGCAGCCGGTTCCCCGAATAGATAGAGAGATCTGTTACCAGTGCGGGAAGTGTAAGGATGTATGCCGGCTCAATGCTATAAAGCAGACTTCAACAGGTTTTATGATAGACAGTTTTCTGTGCAGAAAATGCGGAGATTGCTATAATGTATGTCCTATGGGAGCTGTGATATTTGAGAAGGGTGCTAAGCTTGTAGAAAAGCAATAGGAACTCCCTTCAAATGTTTGGAGGAAAGATGAGCGAAGAATTGATTGAGGAAAAAGAAAAGAAACTTGACGACATAAAGAAGGAAGCTGAAGAGAGGGCCTGTGCAGTACAGAGGGCGCTTTATTTCATAAATGAGTTTCTCGGAGGGCCGATGTGTGGGAAGTGTTATCCCTGTGCTCTTGGTACTCATGAAACAAAAATCAGATTGATACGAATCAGCCAGCATCTTGAAGGGGTTAGTGAGAAAGACATCGATGCGGTTAAAAGGATCGGTTCAAGAATGATTGAAGCATCCTTTTGCAAGAAAGGAAAAGACACAGGAAGATTCCTTACCGAGACACTTGCAACATCAGAAGACGAATTCAGGGAGCACGTTTATGGAGCGTGTCCTAAAAAGGAATGCGTCAGTCTTATTGAATATGTTATCAATCCAGAGTTGTGCATAATATGCGGCAAGTGCACCGAGGTATGCAAGTATGGCGCCATTGTGGGTGAAAAAAGACGACCTCATTTGTTAGGCTATTTGCCTTTCGAGATAAGACAGAAAAGATGTACGAAGTGCGGAGAATGTGTGAGGGTATGTCCTACTGGAGCAATAGAGATTATCACATCTAAGATAGAGGAAATGATACAGACGGCTAAATGAAACCTATATTAATGAAAAGAAATCCCGATTCGAAATCCTAAAATTCTAAATCGAATGACTAAGATCCAAAACGCGAAAGGCATTGACACTAAGGAGTTCATAAGTAAAGCAACATTCAGCCGCCGACTGTCATTCCGGCTTGTCCGGAATCTTTCTTTGTTTTCAGAAGGATTCCCGACGCTCCGCCTCCGGCGGATTGCGGGAATGACAATTTGTGATCTTACAAATGATACCATTAGTAACTCTAAATGTTGTGAATTGTTCAGGATTTAGATATTAGAATTTAGAAATTAAAATAGAGGAGGTTTGGATGGAGAAATCAGTGAAACTTCAGATAGACGGAAGAGAAGTTAAGGCACCGGTCGGTATGAACCTTATTGAAGCAGCGGAACTTGCGGGGATTCATATACCCAATCTCTGTTATTTGAAGGGTATGAAGGGCATCGGCGCGTGCAGGCTTTGTCTTGTGGAAGTCGAAGGGCTTAAGGCCCCTGTGATTGCCTGTAATACAAAGGTGAAGGAAGGCATGGTCGTCAATACAAAAACCGAAAAGGTTCAGGAGATCAGAAAGTTCGTCATTGATCTCATTCTGTCGATGCATCCGCTGGATTGCATGACCTGCACAAAGGCAGGCGTATGTAATCTGCAACGATACGCATACGATTTTGAGATAAAGGAATCCTCTTTTACGAGAAAAAGATTCGGATATCCCACGGACGAGGCCAATCCATTTATAAAGAGAGATCCCGAATACTGTATTCTTTGCGGGAGATGCGTGAGAGTCTGCAAGGAGCAGGGAACCAATGTCCTTGAGTTTATGGGCAGAGGCATCGAATCAAAAGTCATTACGGCTAATGATATGCCACTCCAGGAATCAGGCTGTACCTTCTGTGGCAGCTGCGTGGATGCATGCCCTGTGAACGCACTTCTTGAATCAGACAGGTGGCGTAAAGGCAGGGAATGGGATTATGAGCAGGTGGACTCTGTGTGCCTTCTCTGTGGAAATGGATGTAATATTCGGGTGAGCACAAAAGACGGCAGAATTCAGAAGATTAACGCAGGGGCTCAGGCGGGCTCGGCTGAGAATTATATTTGTGCTTACGGTAGATTCGGATTTGACTGTGTCGAGGCAGAATCACGTCTTACTTCTCCATTGAAAAAAGTTAACGGGGAACTGAAAGAGACAACCTGGGAAGAGGCGCTTTCTATTGTTGCTGAAAGACTGCAAAAAGCCGGCAAGGAAGCTGGTTTTATAACGATTGCGGGTATTCAAAACGAAGATGCCCTTATTCTCAGAAAGTTTGCGAAAGACGTGGTGAAAACGAATAATTTCGATTCCACTGTAAATCTTTATGCTGACGCTGAGTCCTTAAGGAAATCCCAGGCTGCAGACATCGATAAGGCTGATCTGATAGTGATGATAGGATTGAATCCTTCCCAGTGGGAAAGGATATTGCCAGCCCTTGACGCCACCGTGAGGAAGAGGGTGTCAAGAGGAGCAAAGCTTGTGGTCATTAATTCTTCTGATACAAAGATAGCAGAGATTGCATCAGTGTCTCTACTAGGTGATGAAATCATAAGCCTCAAAGGCATCACGAAGGTCTTAATAGAGAAAGGTCTTAAGGCGGACAAGAAGCTGGAATCTTCCGTTGTAGATGCTATGCCGTCAGAAGAAATGACAAAGGCTGCCAGTCTCTTTATTGAAGCCCAGGAACCGCTGATTTTCGTTTCACCTGCTTTTTTTGATGCCTCTGCCAATCTTTCCATGTTTAAGGGAAAGGTGATAGCCGTTCCTTTGGAGAGCAATGCCCGCGGAGTCGTTCTTATGGGCTTGGTAACGGAGGGGAAGTCCTATGGGAAAATGGCTTCAGAGGGTATGAAGGTGCTCTACGCGGTTGGTGAAGTTCCTATTAACAAAAGGCCCCCATCAGATTTTCTTATCGTCCAGAATTCGCATCTTACAGAGCTTGCCAGACAGGCGGATATTGTACTACCCTCTACAACCTTTTTAGAATCTGCAGGTACAATGATAGATTATGTGGGGAGGCTGAAATATTTGCCGAAAATAATAGAACCACAGGGGAAATCGAAAAGTCACAGGGACATATTCATCCGGCTGGCAAAGGTTATGGGTGCCACAATAAAGAAACCCTCGGAAAGCGAAGTTAAAAAGACTGCACAGACAAAGACTAAACTTATGGTCAGCCCGTTTGTGAAGAAAGAAGGGCTTGCTGTTTCGCCCGGAGAGTTGATCGAATCTGTCAACGCCTCATTCATTAACGGTTCAAGGCTTCTCTGGCTTAAGGAAACAGAAAAAGCGATTGCAGTGTAGGGATAAAGTTTCAGGCAGATAAATAAAATCAAATGTTTATCTGCCTGAAGATCCTGCCGCATAGATCAAATCCAAATTTTTGAGAAGTGAATTCGGGCAATATGCCGTGTTGCGAGGAATATTGCCTTGCATGCCATAAGGTTCTGAACCAAAAAACCAAATAAAATCAGACCATTAGGCTCTGGTATTACTTTTGCTGAAAATCATATGCAGAAGTTAGGAAAGGAGGTGTAAAATGGATACACAGGAACTGAAGAAGATTCTGGCAGGGCTTAGCATAGCAGGACTTCTTGCAGGAGGAAGTCTTCAGGTAAGTTGTGCCAGCAATGGCCAGGCGAGCTGAACTGGAACAACGGGTGCAGGTGGCACCCAGACAGAGGAGGCGCCCAAACCGGAGACACCAGCTCCAAGCAGTTGAACAGGGAGTACCGGTGCCGGTGGCACTGAGAAAGAAGAAGCACCAACTCCTCCTACTCCAGCTCCAAGCAGTTGAACAGGGAGTAAATAATAGTGCAGTTGCACTAAAATATGTCAGTCAATATGCAGAATGAAAAGGAAACGTATCGAGTATCCAGCTCACTTCTTGGGCCGGAACCGTGGGCAGAGATATATACTCAGTATGGATCAGCGCTTGATGCTGAGACTCTGCAGCGAGCCCTGGGAAAGATGGGCGATCGCGGGCTTCCAGCTTTTTTGCCCGAGCTCGCCCGTCTTGAATGGACTCTCAACGAAATATCGAACAGGAAAATTGATATTCCTGGCAAAGTCGAGAGTATCAGCATTAATCCGACATTGCAACTCCTTAATCTTTCCTGGAAGAATCTGGGTTATTTACTGGAGGCAGAAGATCAATATACTCTTAAATCACCTGAACGTGCGGAGGAATTAGTGATTGTGTGGCGGGACCCGGTGACGGGCGAGCCCAAAGTTAATCCCGCTTCAAATGAAGATCTTCTTGTTCTTAAAATAATCGCCGAAGAGATTGATACAAAGACAGTGGCCGAAGCTGGTCATTTGAGCGTGGCTGCAATCGATAGCGCAATAGACAGGGCTGTACGAAAAGGGATGCTGCTTTCCCCTCCATCGCGCATAAAAAGAGACACAAGGTGGTTTCTTCTGACAGATAACATTGATGAAAGTTTTCTTTCTTCGTTGACCTTTACCCTTCAGTGGCACATCACTCAGTTCTGTGACCTTCATTGCAGGCATTGCTATGATCGAAGTCCACGCTCGCATATGAGTCTCGATCAAGCCGTTCGCATACTC
The DNA here is from genome assembly GCA_040757455.1 of Nitrospirota bacterium. GTDB lineage: Bacteria > Nitrospirota > Thermodesulfovibrionia > Thermodesulfovibrionales > SM23-35 > Kmv42. The sequence goes on along the minus strand of JBFLXE010000016.1, from coordinate 1,291 downwards.
GATGACCTTTACTCATTCTGTCGTGAAATGAATGTGAAGGGAGCTGTTTCTTTTACTGGCGGCAACCCGCTTCTATATCCGCAGTTCACAGACCTTTATCGTGAGGCAGCAGATAGAGGTTTCTCTCTCTCTATCCTTGGGAATCCTTCTCCTCGAAAGCAGATGGAGCAACTTCTGAAGATCCGGAAACCAACCCACTTTCAGGTAAGCCTTGAGGGTCTCCCTGATCACAACGATTACATTAGGGGCACGGGACATTTCTCGCGCGTTATGACATTCCTTAAAGTTCTTGGGGAACTCGGCATCTTCTCGATGGTGATGCTGACTCTCACAAGAGATAATATGGGTCAGATATTGCCACTCGCTGATATTCTTCGTGGATCTGTCGATCGGTTTCATTTCAATCGCCTGTCTATGGTCGGGGAAGGTGCCAATCTTCTTCTCCCGGATAAGAATGATTATGCAGCCTTTCTCGAATCTTATATTGATGCGGCCGAAAAGAATCCCGTTATGGGGCTTAAGGACAATTTGATCAATATCATCAGGCACAGAAAAGGGGTTAAACTTTTTGGGGGCTGCACGGGTTACGGCTGCGGCGCTGCTTTCAATTTTCTTGCCCTCCTTGCGGACGGAGAAGTACATGCTTGCAGGAAATTTCCATCTCCGCTCGGAAATATTTATCATCAGACAATCCAAGATATTTATAACAGCACTCTGGCTCAGCAGTATCGCGCGGGAAGCCTTGCCTGCGCGTCCTGCGAGATCCGTCCTGTCTGCGGAGGCTGTCTTGCTTCAGCATACAGCCATGGCCTGAACATCTTCAGAGAAAAAGACCCTTTCTGTTTTATGTAGAAAAGTGTAAAACTCAGTCAGTAACCCCCGGGGATAATGTATATTGGAGTTTCCTGAGTTTTCAAGTTTAAATAGATGTATTTTCATTGATACCCAATCATTTTTTGGTAATTAGCATGTGGAAACGATTAAATTATTTTTTAATGTTTTATTTAAAGGCAGTATTTATTTTTGTGTCCTGCCCCGTATCATCCGCCTGTGGCGGAACGGGATAAACTCCGGCAGAAATCCAGTTTTTTCAAGGTTTTTCTTTTTTTTAATCGAAAATTCTCTGGATTCCAGCTTGCGCTGGAATGACGATTTAGGGCGCTTTATTTATAAAAACTCAGGAAACTCCAGTAATGTATAATATTGAAACATTATGGCAGAAATTTATAGTATAAAAATACCAGTTTTCGAAGGTCCTTTTGATCTACTTTTACATCTTATCAGAGATAAT
>JBFLXE010000015.1:0-28216 GCA_040757455.1 Nitrospirota bacterium | reverse complement strand
AAAGTCTATTAGACAACGTGCCATGATGCAAGTCCTGATTTTTTGCATTGAATGTTGCGTTCGAGAAGAGATCTGAATATAATTCGGGTTGCAAGCTTTCGGGACTGTAGGCTATTATCGATAGTATGGGCAAGAGAAAGAAGTTAAGACCTGGCTGGGATGAATATTTCATAAACATTGCAAAGGCAGTCTCTGCGAGGGCAACGTGCTTGAGAAGGAAATACGGTGTCGTTATCACCAAAGACAATATTATCGTTAGCACTGGATACAACGGCGCTCCCGCGGGCATGAAGGACTGTCTCGAAGTGGGAAAATGTACGAGAAAAGAACTCCAGATCCCTCATGGCGAGAGATACGAACTCTGCCACAGCGTCCATGCGGAGGCAAATGCCATCATTCGTGCCTCTGTAGACGAGTTGAAAGGCGCCACTATATACATTTCAGGGGTTGACGAAAAGAACGGCGAGTGTCCTTCAGAGCCTTGCAAAATGTGCAAGAGAATGATATTAAATGCAGGAATAGCAAAAGTCGTTTACTCAAATGGCAATAACGGGTTTGTCGTCATGAACCCAAAAATGTGGTTGGGCAGGAGGGTTTGACCGTGAAGACAGTTCTTGTTACAGGATGTGCCGGATTCATCGGATGGAAGGTGTCCGAGAAATTACTCGAAGACAACTCATATATTGTCGGGGTGGACAATCTGAACAATTATTATGACCCGCGTCTGAAGGACTGGCGTCTCAATCAGTTAAAGACAAACGAGCGATTCTCTTTCCATCAGTGCGACATCAGTAATTTCAATGAAGTTAAAAAGCTTTTTTTGGCATATCGGTTTGATGCTGTTATCAATCTCGCTGCCCGTGCAGGTGTGCGGGCATCTGTCGAGGATCCGTGGGTTTATCTCGACACGAATACCAGAGGCACTTTGAATCTCCTTGAGAACTGCAAAGATTATGGTGTGAAAAAATTCGTCCTTGCATCGACGTCCAGCATTTACGGCCTTAATGAGATGCCTTTCAGGGAGACGGATAAAACCGATCTCCCACTGGCTCCTTATTCGGCAACCAAGAAAGGGGCGGAGGTTCTCTGTTTCAGCTATCATTACCTTTACGGTCTGGACATCAGTATACCGAGATATTTTACGGTCTATGGCCCGGCAGGAAGGCCTGACATGAGTATCTTTATATTTATCAAAAACATCGATAATGGCAGCCCCATAACTGTCTTCGGCGACGGCACACAGCAGAGAGATTTTTCTTATATTGATGACATTGCCGAAGGGACGCTGAAATGCCTTGGGCCGGCTGGATATGAGATATTCAACCTCGGCAGCGATAACCCTGTCGAGCTCAGCTATGTCATAAAACTTATTGAAGATGCCCTCGGTAAAAAGGCAGCAATGAATTTTCTCCCCAGGCATCCAGCAGACGTGTTCGCGACATGGGCTGATATCAATAAGTCCAGAGAAAAACTGGACTGGCTTCCGAAAACAACTATAGAAGAGGGCATTCGAAAAACTGTTCATTGGTACCTCGAAAACCGGGAATTTGTTAACTCCCTCCGCAATTCCTGATTAATGAAAGATCGTCTTCAAAAGATCCTCTCCGAGATGGGCATTGCCTCAAGGAGGAAAGCGGAGGAGATGATTGCTGATGGCAGGATTACTGTCAACGGCCGCATTGCGACCTTAGGCATGAAGGCCGACATGTCTGTTGATCACATAAAAGTAGATGGGAAGCTCATTATTGGCCGAGCGCCAAAAGTCTATCTCATCATGAACAAGCCAAAGAGCGTGGTCACAACCCTTCACGATCCTCAAGGAAGAACGACTATCAAAGATTTTCTGCGGGGTATAAAATATAGAATTTTCCCTGTGGGAAGACTCGATTATGATTCCGAAGGTCTGCTTCTGCTCACAAATGACGGCGATTTTGCCCATAAGGTGCTTCATCCCTCGAAAAAGGTTCCCAAGACCTATCTCGTAAAGGTGAAGGGGATTCTCAACGAAGAGGAAATTGAGAAACTGAGAAAGGGTATAAGGCTTGAAGGCGGAATGACGGCACCGGCGGAAGTGAGGAAAGTCAGGAGGACGGAAAATAATTCCTGGGTTGAGATGACGATACATGAAGGCAGGAAAAGACAGATCAGAAAAATGGTTGAAAAAGTGGGTCATCAGGTTCTCAAGCTCAAGAGAGTCAGAATCGATGGCATTGATCTGGGTGACCTCAAACCCGGGGCATACAGGCATCTAACACCTGCAGAGGTTGATAAAATAAAATACGAGATTGGCCGGGAAAAGATTTAGCTCGGATTATTCATAGATACGGAGGTTATATGATTCGCAAGGGATGCGGCGAGATACGAGAATCTGACACGGGAAAAAATCTTTCTCTCTCCGGATGGGTCTTCAGAAGGAGAGACCATGGCGGGTTAATTTTTGTCGACCTGCGAGACAGAAGCGGCGTGTTGCAGGTGGTCTTCAGTCCAGAGGTATCAGAAGAGGCACATAAGCAAGCCCATGACCTCCGTAGCGAATATGTGGTCACCGTTGTCGGTGAAATCAGAACAAGACCCGCCGGCACAGAAAATCCCGGCCTTCCCACGGGCACCCTTGAGATGTATGCGGATAAGCTCGATGTTCTAAATGAATCTGCTCCTTTGCCTTTCACCATTGAAGACGCTGCAGATGCTTCAGAGGTGCTAAGGCTCAAATATAGATATCTTGACTTGAGAAGACCTGAGATGCAAAAAAATCTGATCGTGAGGCATCGGGTCACAAAGACAATCAGGGACTATTTTGATGAGAATGGCTTTCTCGAGATGGAGACACCCATGCTCACGAAATCAACGCCCGAGGGAGCCAGAGATTATCTCGTGCCAAGCCGCCTGAATCCGGGACATTTTTACGCCTTACCTCAGTCTCCGCAGTTATTTAAACAGATTTTGATGGTCGCCGGTTACGAAAAATATTTCCAGATCGTAAAATGTTTCAGGGATGAAGATTTACGCGCAGACAGGCAACCAGAATTCACACAGGTCGATCTGGAGATGTCTTTTGCAGATATAGACGATGTGATTCGCGTCATGGAAGGCATGATGGGAAGGCTTTTTCTAGATGTCCTCGACACGGAACTGGATATTCCTTTCGAGAGATTAAGCTTCAGAGAGTCTATGGAGAGATTCGGGAACGACAAACCCGATCTCAGATTCGGTCTCGAGTTGACGGAAATGGCTGACCTCGCGGAGAAGGGAACATTCAAGGTGTTTCTCGAGGCCCTCAACTCCGGAGGAAGGGTTAAGGCCATAATTGGTAAGGGCCTATCGGGTCTTTCACGAAAAGAAATAGATATGCTCACCGAAGAAGCGGTTTCCTTCGGCGCAAAAGGGCTGGCATGGATAAAGGTCAAGAATGGTTTTGAGTCTCCCATTGCAAAATTTTTCCCCGAAGATGTTCTGAGGCAGATGGCCCGGAGGCTGGGCGCTGAAGAAGGAGACCTGATGCTCTTTGTCGCAGACAAAGAGCGGGTTGTTCTTGATGTCCTCGGCAGGATGAGAATCGAGCTCGGCAGAAGACTGAATTTGATCAGGCCCGGTTTTAAATTTCTATGGATTACGGATTACCCTCTCCTTGAATGGAATGAGGAAGAGGGACGATTTCAAGCTATGCATCATCCGTTCACATCGCCAACGGATGAAGATGCCGAAAAGATGCTGACAGAAGACATAAATAACAGGCAGCTCCTCCAGTCGCTCAAAGCGAAGGCATATGACATTGTCCTTAACGGCTATGAAATTGGAGGAGGAAGTATACGTATTCACAGACGCGATGTGCAGAGAAAGATGTTCCAGATCCTGGGGATTTCTGAAGATGACGCAGCCGCCAAATTCGGTTTTCTTCTTGATGCCCTTGAGTTCGGTGCACCACCGCACGGCGGGATTGCACTCGGCCTTGACAGGTTGGTCATGATAATGGTCGGTGCCTCGTCCATCAGGGATGTCATAGCCTTCCCAAAGACACAAAAGGCATATTGCCTTATGAGCAACAGCCCCTCGCCGATTGAACAGAAACAATTGAGAGAACTTTATATCAAATTGAATCTGCCGGAGGGGTAAAAAGTTTTATCCATTGCCAGCCTGATAGCGGAAAGGTTTTTCCAGCATGTCTGCCTGTCTTTCTGTGTAATATTTAGGGCATCTTAAAACTTCTTTATGTAATTAATATATGAATCGTAGTTACGTCTCACTTCTTCCATGCTGTCACCCCCGAATTTCTCCAGAAAGGCATCCGCAATGGTCAGGGCAGCCATTGCCTCTCCTATAACGCTGGCTGCCGGCACCGCGCAGACATCAGATCGCTCGTATGTAGCCTCAACACTTTTTTTCATGACCATGTCTACAGAGCGCAGTGGCTTTCTCAGCGTGGGGATCGGCTTCATCCCCGCCCTGAGGATAATAGGCATTCCGTTTGTCATTCCTCCTTCAATTCCACCTGCATTGTTCGTTTTTCTATAGAAGCCACCTGTGAGTTCGTAGTTTGCAATCTTTACTCTTTGCTCTTTGCTCTTTGCTCTGTAAAAGATTTCATCCATTACTTCTGAGCCGAATCTCTTGCACATCTCAAAACCGAAACCGATTTCAACCCCTTTTATGGCCTGAATACTCATAACAGCATGGGCAAGTCTTCCGTCGAGACGCCTGTCCCACTGGACATAGCTTCCCATCCCCATTGGCACACCCGTTACAAATACCTCGAAAATGCCCCCGAGAGAATTGCCCTCTTTAATAGCCCTGTCTATCAATTCGACCATCTTCTTCGATGCCTCTTTGTCAGGACACCTGACAGGGGACTTCTCAGCCTTTTCAAAAGCCTTCAGAAGTTCTTCTTCATCTGACTTTTTACCAATGACTGATGACTGATGACTGATGACTGAACCTATTTGAATGACATAACTGCCTATTTTGATATTAAATGTTGAAAGAAATTTCTTTGCTATTGCTCCCAATGCGACCCGCATAGCCGTCTCTCGTGCACTTGAACGTTCGAGAACATTCCTTATGTCATGATGCCCGTATTTTATGGCGCCCGACAGATCGGCATGGCCCGGTCTCGGTCTGGTTACAGATGGGATCGAACCCTCTGCCTGTGCATCTGGAGACATGCCCTCACGCCAATTTTTGTAATCTTTGTTTTCAATGATAAGAGTTATTGGAGATCCTATCGTCTTGCCCCAGCGCACTCCCGACATGACTTCAGCATGATCAGATTCTATTTTCATCCTGCCGCCACGGCCATGACCTCCTTGTCTCCGCTTGAGGTCACCATCAATGTCCTCTGTTGAAACAGGCAGTCCGGAAGGAATCCCTTCCAGTATGCCCACCAGAGCCCTTCCGTGTGATTCTCCTGCCGTCAAATATCTAAAGACTGTCATATCAGACGAAAGTATAGCACAGCCGGGTGCATTTTATGTCTATAACCCGTAGAGAAATGGAGGGCCTGGATTGAGGCAAAATTCACGGGTCTTGGCAGGGAGCAGTTGCCCCGAAGGCAACTGCGGATTAGCAAATAGTTTAAACCTCACCCAACAGGTGACCTTATAAAATATGCACAGAGGTAGTTTAATTTTGCCGAAAGACAGGCCTCCTTTTCCAGACTGAGAAAGATGATTGCGGATTATGGTTATGTGCTGTTGACAAATTGCTTTGCTTCGACCATATTATGGATGCACAAATCTCTGGAAAAATGAATTTAAAAAGCATTTCTGGATATCTGACAATTCTATTTCTGTCTTTTTTTCTACATGCAGTTAAGCCGTCAAATCATGGATTCCATAGTGCCTTACCCGTCATCATGATCATCTATCCGGTTGCCGTCGGTCATAAGGTAAAAATCAGGTTCTCCCCAAAGGACTTCGCAATAGGTGCTGCCGTCTCTGTTATCATCCTTCTGCCTTACTACTTCATCCGGGGCGGGGACCTGCAAAGAATTTCGGCCTATTTTGTGATCTTACAGTTGTTGAGTGTTTCACTTCCGGAAGAATTCTTTTTCAGAGGTTTTTTGCAGGATTCAGCGGGCAGACATTTCAGGGCTGTTTTATTCGTGAGTCTCTTGTTTTCTTTTGCTCACCTGCCGAAAGCTGTATTTCTTGGAGAGTGGATATCACTCCTCAGTTTCTTTCCGTCTATTGTAATGGGATGGCTTTATATGAAAACAAATAATATACTACCAGGAACCTTATTTCACCTTTTCAGCAATATAGTCCATCAAAGTGCGTTATGATGTCAGATTCATTTTTAGAGGCATTACGTAATATCCCGGAGAGACCTTGTATCTGTCGAATTCATAAATGAATAACGGGTTTTCGATGAGAGATTTTCCGGGTATTATTTCCATTTCTGCATCTATAAATTTACCCTTGATATTGCCTTTTAATCGCGCGTAGATGTCTTTCCCCTCAAGCGTTAGAGAAGTGATATTTATCGTATTCCCGCGGACCTCGATAGAACCCGTTACTTTATGAAAAAGGTTCATAGGTACCATAATTCCTTGAAAAAAAGCTGGCTCAAATTTAGCTTCTTCTGTGACAAACTCGACATGCCCAATGTCGCCCTGGACTCTGACTTGCCCTGATATCTTACCTGTACCTTTTACCCCGGCAAGGCTCAATATTCTCATATCGGCAATACTGGCTTGATTTAAACCGATCTCTGCCCGAATACTTCCTTTTGAGATATCCATGTGCCCCGAAAATCTTCCACCCGAAAATCCTCCGTCGAACGAGCAAACTATCCTGAGAATAAAAACTTTCAGAGGATTTATTTGTCCGCTGATATTGCTTAATACGACAAGAGATTTGCCAGAATTATAAAATGTCATGTTATCGATGCTCAGATTAAAAAAAAGTCCCTTTTTTATGCCCTTCACTTCCAGCCATAATTCACCGCCTACGGCGGAGTCCTCCAGCATAGTCTTAATCGCCGTTGCCGGGATAGCTATCCAGAGACTCCAGAAAAGGAAAGGTATTGCAATGAACAGAAGGAAGAGATATTTCCTCACTTTATCTTTAAAAAAGAGAGGACGAGCGAGACGTTAAGCAATTCGGGGTCTTCAAAAGATTTCTTGATTGTCACTTTCTTGACAGTGAGAATCATAGGAGCGTTTTCGATCCTATAAAAAATGTTTACCAATTCGTTCATGTCCACTTTTTCGATAGAGACATCAGCTTCTTCTTCGACACCCTCCATGGTTTCCCTTCGAGTTGTCGATTTAAGCGCCTTTATTTTGTCCTTTAAACCAATAGACAGAAAAACTTCTTCCACGGCCTGTCCTACACCCTGTACATTGGACAGATTCTTTTTACGTTCTACCACATCTATTTTCCGCTTGAGGGAGAGGAATTCATTTTGGAGAATCATCATCTCCTCGTATTGCTGCCTCAGAGAGTTAATCTGCTTCTTTCCGTCAGCAATTTTATGCTCCGCAAGAATAAGTAGAAAGATAGCAAACGCAAGCCCCGGTAGAATGTAGATTAATTTCTTATTCTTCAACATTAATGAGAAGTCTCTCCTTTTGCTGTTATCGTGAACAGCATCTTGCCCTGCGCCGAAGCCCTGGAATCAGATATGTTAGTGCTAGTGAAGAGAGAGTCGATATTACTTTTAAAATGCTGTATGCTCGTCAGAGATGGCGCTTCTCCCTTCACGGTAACGGTCGCCTTGTCCATTATAAGCTCATTTAAAATGACATCCTGCCGGTCGACCGCAGAAAGCGCGAGGATAGTGCTCAGAGTGTCGATACCCAGAAACGAGTCTTCTTTGCCCCTGAGTTCCTTCATATGAGATTTTAACTGATGTAGCTCGTTTACTATATTTTTTTCTTCAGGAAAAATCGTCTGATAGGTTCTGCGTATATCTCCTTTAATCAGCTTAATCTCTTTTCTCGCCGACCAGATCTTAACCATTAAATCAGCGGATAAAACAAGAACAAACAACACAATCAGTACCGCTGTGAATTTCAGGGATTTTTTGGTCTCTTCGATATCTCTGGTATAGGAAAATTCGTCTCTTCTTAAATTGATTGTGAGATTCGCAATCTCTTCTGAAGCGAGGGCCGACCGATCATTATCGTCTAAGGTAACAGGGGACAAAAGTTTCTCTATCGAAAAATTCTTGATTGCATGCCTGAGTTCAAGAGAAGTAATGCCCACGGGGTCGATGTTCCGGGATTTCAATTGTTCGAGAATATCTCTAATGACCGCCTTCTGTACGAAGACGACAAGCACCTGATGTCTTTCACCGTTGGATGGACCGAGGACTATGTTGTCGAATATAACTCCTTCTGAGGCCGTCAATATATTTCCTTCAAGTTCGAGAGGCAGGATCTGCCTGATTCTCTCTTTGTCGGAAAAGGGCAGGTCGAGTACTCTGAAATTAAGGCTACCGAGGGGCAAGCTCAAATAGACCTTCTCTATATGGTCATTGACTTCATCGAAGGGGAAAAAATTCTTCTCTGATACGGGATATTTTCGGCTTTCAGCAAGTTCAAACGCACCTTTTCGGACCACAAATATATAAGTCGTAACCTCTCGCTCTCCCAGATCGATGAAGAGATATTTGCTCATCAGTATTCCTTCCAGTACCTTACCATTCCGCCAGAACTGGACATGTCAAGTACTGTTTCTATAATCCTCTTTACCCCTGACGATGAAGCTGTTGATCTAACGTAAAAGTTAGCTCCCTTAACATCTATTCGCTCCATTATGGAAGGTCCTATCACGGTTCCAAACCCTTCAACTCTGACGATGTCCGACCTTCCCTTGAACGGTGTAAACTGCCTGTAATCAATAACTCTCTGCGCAAGCTCATCAGTTATCTCTTCTGATAGACTCCTTAAAACAACTTTTTCAGCGCCATTGATATTTATCAGGCCATTGCCATATACGGTTACATATGGCACCAATTTATCATAGTTCTCCTGAGACATACCCTTTATCAAAAGAAGCTCGTCAGTGCTAAGAAGAGGAGAATTCTTCGCATTCTCCTCTGAATCGGAAATTCGGCTTTCCCTGTCGCGGTCTATCCAGTCCGCTACTCGATCGGCAAAGTCCTGATCAATCCAAAGTATTCTGAGCAGTCTTTTGAATGACTCGTATGCTTTCTCATTCAGAAGCCCTCCCGAAGAGACTACGGAATTGACATTGAACTTCGAGTTTTCATCTTCTATCCTCACCATTATTGTTCCACTAAAATCTTCGAATGGATTCTCTACGGGCAATTCAATTATCCCTGGATACGAGAAGTCCTGCTTGTTGAGCGTCTCGGACAACAATTTTGCCGAAACATTAATACCTGATTTTGCCATTAGAGACAGACGTTGAGAGTCTCTCCAGTTATAGAGGCTGTTCGTACTTGTAAAGATGCCATAGGAAAATTCGACGACCATCGCGGTGATCAATACCGTGACCAGCAATGTGACAACCAGCGCCATACCAGTTTCATTCTGTAATAGTTCAGCTCCTCCTCCCCCTAACCCCCTCCCGCCAGTGGAGGGGGAATATTCAGCAAATCCATTAGATTTCCTCTCCCGTGACGGAGAGTTTTCAATAGATGCCCTCCCCCTTGATGGAGAGTTTTTTATAGATTTCCTCCGCTTTGATGGAGAATTTTCGATAGCCTCCCTCCCCCTTGACGGGGGAGGGCAAGGGTGGGGATGAACTAAAACCTTTGAGTCTGAATCAGGATGCATTATATCGACCTTCCGAGCATTGGTTTTGCCACATCAAAAAGTGTTACAGTACGGCCCTTCATTTTTAAAGTCAGATTTATCTTGATTTCGCCGGGAATGGCTTTGTTTATCTCCGTATCCCATGTCCTGATCCACTTGTCGTCATACTGAGCCTCTATTGTGAAAGCTTCGAGGTCTTCGATTATGTCTACGCCCTCTGATTTCTCTTCCCTATACAGAGACTCAATTTTTTTGTAAAGATTCAGTTTGCCGTCCTTTTCTTCGACGTAATAGAAGAGCTTTGAAAGGCCGGGCCTCAGGACCGAAAAGGCCGTAAAGGTGAGCTGCGTTGACGGCTTACCATGGAAATCCCTGTCCTCAATCCGTAGAAGACTGTCGTGATTCTCATTGTAGTAAACCGATTCAATCTCGCATTTCAGAATATCAATAGCTTTTCGAGCCTCTTGCATCTTCACTATAGACTCTTCAAGACCCTCGATTGCCCTATGGCTCAGAAAAAAGGTGCCATAGACTGCTGCGAGAATTGTAGAAAGTATTGCAATCGAGATGAGAATCTCTATAAGGGTAAAGCCAGCGTTAACATGATTTGCAGAAGATACTTCCTGCCCCTCTTTCTTAAAGGGGGGTAAGGGGGGATTACTAATTATCCTCTTCATAAAATATTTCGATATGCCTGTTATATTTGTAAATGAATTCATTAAATTTCGCTTCTTCTTTGTCCGATCTGACCACGACCACGATTTCTGATACGCCAAAATAGGGCGATTCCTTCACTGTTGTTTCATAAGAGTAAGAGGTATAAGGTTCACCAAAAAATCCCCGATCGCTTTCAGGATTCTTTTCCATCTCCGTCAATTTATTTTTTGCGAGAAGGGTCGCGATAGTTAATGTCTCATGCCTTCCAGCAAGACCGAGCTGGTAGTTGAGAGTGTATATGAGGGTGACAAGGAGTCCACTGATGATGGCCAGGGCTATCAGTACCTCAAGAAGTGTGAACCCACTCGCCCGGGATGAGCGGGAATTTAAAATTAAAAATTTTAAAATTCTTAACTTCCCTAATTTTGAATTTTTCATTTTGAATTTTAAATTATTTTCACTCTTCCGCTGAGATGGTTAACGGTTACGGTCATCTCTTCACCTTCTTTATTCAGACGTACGCTGAGGTTTTCCCTAATTCCCAAAGGTTCAAAGAAAAATATAAGTTCTCCGGTTGAAACCCTTCCCCTTGATTGAGTGGTTACATCGGCTATATTGTCAAACTTTTTGGCCTTTTCTCCGTCGGGCCCCTCAAGGTATACAGTATCTTCATCGAAATTGAACTTAATCATAAAGGTCTCCTTATGCGAAACTGCGCTGTCGTACATGTATCTCAGAATCGACGCCATTTCCCTCGCTTCGGATGTCAGCCTGTTCTGCCCGAGACCGGAAAAAGTAGGAAGAACGAAGGCCGCGATAACCGATAAGAGGAAAACAACGACAACAAGCTCGAAAAGAGTAAAACCAGCCTTACATGTCCCAGTTCTTGATATCAGCATCCTTGCCTTCTCCGCCTTCCTTGCGGTCAGCTCCGAAACTCACGAGATCGAAGTCACCATAAAGGCCGGGTGATATGTAAATATAGGGATTGCCCCACGGATCAAGGGGTATTTTTTTCTGCTCGAGATATCCTTCTTCTCTGTATTTCTCAGGTATTCTGCCAATTGCGGGTTTTTCTACAAGGGCTTGAAGACCTTGCTCTGTGTCCGGGTAAAATCCGTTGTCGAGTTTGAAAAGTTTCAAAGCAGTTTCAAAATTCTTGATCTGGACTTTTGTTTCTGCAATCCGGGCATCATCGGTCCTTCCTATTATCCGTGGCGTAACAATCGCAGCGAGAAGACTGAGTATGAATACAACTACTATTATTTCAAGAAGGGTGAAGCCCTTGATGTCTTTCATTAGCGCTCCTCCTATTCTACCCCAGGATTCATGATGCAGGATGCATGATTCATGATACGCGCATACATCCTGTATCCTGCATCGTGTATCCTGTATCCTGCATCATGTTTCCTGAAATCATTTTATCAACTGGTTCAACTGAAATATTGGCAGTAAAACCGCAAGTACTATGAATCCTACAATTAGCCCCATTAACAAAATTAACGAGGGCTCAAGAAGTGACAGCGCTTTCCGAATCTTACGGGAAAATTCCCTTTCATAAGAATCGGCCGCGTTTCTCAGAACATCCGTGAGCTTCCCGCTCTTCTCACCCGTCGAGATTAGTTGAAGCAACACTGGAGGAAAGCCATCCAAAGACGCCGAAAGCCTCGCTCCCTCCGCAACTTTTCTATTTGCCTCGATCACCTTCATTTCAAGCATTTTATTCCCTATGGATTTCGCGGCAAGCTCCATCGCCTTCAGGACGGGGACGCCCCCTTCAAGCAGGAACGACAACGTCCGTGAAAAACGACCAAAGTAAAGGGACTGCAACAGATTTCCAGGCATCCGCAGAAGAAGCCCGTCGATAACAGGCCTTTTCTTTTCCCTCATCTTCTTAAAGGCAAACATCCCTGACAGGATTGCACCAATTATGAGCCACCAGTAACCCTGAAAGATATTAGTGACTGTAACCAGAACGACTGTTATCAGAGGAAGCGCGCTTTCAGTATCCTCAAATATCTTTGTTATCTTCGGAACGACAAAGGCAAACAAAAAAGAGAGGACAATGAATCCGATGCTCACCATAAAAACCGGGTAAATCATCGACAGCCTGATCTTCGCCTTAATGTCAGACTGTGCCTCTAAGAAATCCGCCAGACGATCAAGAACTTCATCGAGATTGCCGCTTGTCTCACCAGAGGCGACCATATTCACGTAAAATTCAGGAAAAACTTTGTACCCTTCAACTGCCTTTGAGAGACTCGAACCACCTGCAACTTTCTCCCTGATATCCACAAGCACGTTTTTCCAGAAACCTCTGTTTTCCTCGGAAATCGATCGCAGGGCCTCCATCAGGGTTACGCCTGACGCAAGAAGAGTTGCCAGTTGCCGCGTGACAGAAGGAAGTTGCGCACTATCGGAGCCGCGGAATAAACCAAAACTTTTTTTGAAGGCGGCTTCCTTAACGTCCTTTGGATAAAAGCCGGATTCCCTGAGCCTTAAGACGGCATCTCTTAAACTGTTCGCTTCGACAGTCCCCGTTGCCTCGGATCCATCAGCATTGTATCCTCTATACTGAAATATCGGCATAATCCTTCTGAGTGACCCTGAGGACTTCTTCAAGTGTTGTGATGCCTTCCGCGACCTTTATGAGGCCATCTTGACGCAGAGTCTTCATCCCCCTGGAAAGAGCATAATTTTTAATCTTCTGCGAGTCTGTTTTTTCTGTGATCAACGGGCGCGTACCATCATCGATTACTAGGAGTTCATAGATTCCGGTTCTTCCCAAATAACCGGTACCTTTACATCTGTCACACCCTTTACCTCTCCATAGAAAGGGATCGCCTTCAACAGTTGCTGGAGAGGAACGGGCCGAGAGCAGTAACATATTTTGAAAATAAGATTTTTCAATATCTGACGGGTTATATGATTCCTTGCATGATGCACATATCGTCCTCACAAGCCTCTGCGCGAGAACGAGTGTAAGAGACGACGCAACAAGAAATGGTTCAATGCCCATGTCGATTAATCTCACCAGCGCGCTCGGCGCGTCATTCGTATGAAGTGTGCTCAATACAAGATGTCCCGTCAGAGATGCCTGCATCGCTATCTCGGCAGTCTCCAGATCCCTTATTTCGCCTACCATGATTACATCCGGATCCTGTCTCAATATTGACCTTAACCCGGAGGCAAAAGTAAGACCTATTTTCGGGTTCACCTGCATCTGTCCAATGCCTTTCAGCTGATATTCGATAGGATCTTCCACCGTGATAATGTTCTTCTCCTCTGTGTGAATTCTGTTGAGAGCCGCATACAGCGTTGTTGTTTTTCCGCTGCCGGTGGGACCGGTCACCAGTATTATCCCATCGGGCATTTTCAAATGCTCCTCAAATTTCTTTTCGTCTTCTTTATTTAGACCTACTTCCCATAATCCCAGAACCCCTTGCTTCCTGTCGAGCAGCCTGAGCACAGCTCTCTCTCCGTAACTGGTCGGGACAATTGACACCCTTAAATCGATGTCTCTTCCTCCAAGAAGCAGTCTTATTCTTCCATCCTGAGGCAACCTCTTCTCAGCAATATCGAGGTTCGACATTATTTTTATCCTGCTGATAAGTGCATCCTGAACTATTTTTGGAGGGGTCAGTACTCTGTGCAGAATACCGTCGATCCTCAATCTGACTTCAAGTTCTTTCTCATAGGGCTCGATGTGTATATCACTCGCCCTTTCTTTGACAGCCTGTAGAAGAAGGGCATTCAGGAGCCTTATTATAGGGGCTTCTTCGGTTAATTCCAGCAGATCCCTGGGTGCTTCAAAAGCTGTAGCAACCGATGATAGGTCTTCCCCTGCTATGGCGTCCATTACTTCCTCCGCCGAGCCCATACGCCCATAGAACCTATTTATCGCATCGAGTATAATTCCCGGTGTTGCCATCAGTGGCCGGGGTTTTAATCCCAGCGCCTTGGACGCCTCGGCGAGTGCCAGCAATCCCCGATCATCAGCAATGACCCCCATCAATTCATTATCGTTCTTTCCGAGTGGGAATAGCTGGTTTGCCTTTACGAAACTGAGGGGAAAATTCTTTAGAAGAGAGACCTCTACATCTTCATCTCTTATAACTTCAATCTTTTCCACGGCTTATTTACCACTTTGAATCTCTCGTATGTAATTTGGCTCCGCATATTCCACTTCTCTATATCTTCTAAATATCTCGACAGCATCATCAACGCCTTGTCCTTTCTTAAGCTTAACGTGATACAGTTTATTCGCCCCCAGGATGGATATCACGGCCGCACCTTCTGCGGAGAGAATGCCTGATATCACTTCTTCGGGGATATCCTCTCTAAATTTAATGAGCAATTCACCAGATTTATATCTTTCTTTGACTTTCGCAAAATCTAATTTTTTTTGGTCGGTAAGCCGCGCGAGGTGATCTGCCTCCCTCACAATATGCGGAGTTAAAAATACAAAAAGGTTGGTCTTCCTTTTCTCTACTGATCTATTCTTGAAGAGCCAGCCTATGACCGGTATGTCTCCCAGTATGGGCACTTTGTTAAGGCTTTCTTCTTCCCTCTCTTCCATAAGACCTCCGATAACAACTGTCTGGTTATCTTGCACAAGCACCGAGGTCTTCGTTGAACGCTTTGTTGTTGTCGGGCCGATATTGATAAGAATAGTTTCTGAGTCAGGCTTAACGGATGAAATCTCCTGGTAAATATCCAGCTTCACATAATCCCCCTCTGTGATCTGGGGAGTAATCCTGAGGGTTATTCCGACGTCCTGTCTTTCTATAGAGCTCAGGACAGTATTTGTCGTTACGATATCTCTTTCCCTTTTTGATATGAATGGCACGTTTTCTCCAACCACGATTTCAGCCTCTTTGTTATCAGACGTCAGGATCTGCGGCGTGGAAAGGACATTGACTGCTCCCCGGAATTCATTGAGACTAAAAAGCGCGGCAAAACCAGGTACGGTGAGTATGGAAGTCGTGGCCTGCCCGTCTGATCCTACGACTGTAACCGGCACGTCAAGAAAGTTGCCTAACCCGCCTGCCGTAAACCCTGCGAGTCCCGAAAGAATGTTCTGAATGGCGCTGGCGTCAACAGTTCCAAAGCCCCCAATCGCCACGGGCTCATCATCTTTTTCGGCCATTATCCTCCATCTTATGCCGAGTTCTCTGAGCCTGTCGATAGAAGCCTCCACAATCATCGCCTCGACATATACTTGTTTTCTTTTTCTATCAAGCTGCTTTATTACCTGCAGCAGGTTCTGATAGTCTGCCGGAGAGGCGACGATGACAAGAGAATTGGTAGCCTTGTCCGGGGATATTGTTATTCGACCTCCTATCTCGAAAGGCCCCCGTTGAGGCTGCGCACCGGGCTGGGCTGCTCTTGCCTGCTGCGACATACCCGAAATCATGTTTTCCAGAACCTTAGAAAGCTCTGCTGCGTCTGCATGTTCGAGAAAATAAACGTTAATCTTACTTGTTGCTTCGGGCAACGGAATATCGAGAAGTTCGATCATCCTCTTCATTGCCTCTCTCTCTTGCGTGTCGGCAATTAATATAACCGCGTTTAATCTGCTATCCGAAAATATGCTTGCCTTTGTCTCCTCGACCGAAACCGCCATACCTGCCTCACCAGGCTTAAACCCGCGGACTGAAGGCGCTTGTGCTCTGACACCCAACGCCAGGGCATCGCTGAGGATCTTTGCGACATCGTCAGCATTCGCATACTTGAGCAAGACGAGTTCGGGCTCCTCGACACCGGGCTTGTCGATTGTCACAAGAATTTTCAGAACCTTTTCAATATTCATGGCAGAGTCAACCACCATGAGCATATTTCCAGGGCCGAATGCAGAGATATGCCCTTCCGCTGAAATAAGGGGGTGAAGGAAATTCATAGCCTTCTGTGAGGATATCGATTTCAACTGTATAAGCTTGGTGATAAAAGCATCATTCAATGGAATCCCATCATCCTTTGAAAGTTCAGTGCTGGTTTGCTTTGCCTGAGAAATAGGAACGATCTTGTATACCTTTCCGGAGGGCACTACAGTAAATCCTTTTAGCTCTAAGACAGATGTGAACAGGCTGAACGCATCATCCACTGAAAGTCTTGACGGAGCTATAATGGTAACATTTCCCTTAACCTTGTCGTCGAATACGAAGTTCTTTCCTGTAACTTCGCTGATGAATTTGACCACTGTTGATATGTCAACATCAACAAAATTGACAGCGACCTTTTTATCCTTACTTTGTTTCTTCTCTGCTTCAGCGTATAAAGTGCCGGTATGAAAAGATGAAGGATGAAGGATAAGGGATGAAAGCAAAATAAAAAAAAGGATGACGGATGAAAAATGAATTGTCCTATTTCTCAAATCTTCATAATTCCTGTAGTGATCCTTCATAATTCATCCCTCATCCTTCTATCTGATCTGGTAAGTCATTGTCATCTTTGCACCGGCCCTTATCATATCAACCTGAACCCTGTCCATTCCTTTCAAGGCAGTAAACGCCTGAAGGGCCCTCTCGGGATTAGATATATCATATTCATTTATGCGGAGAAGCACATCCCCATTTTGCAGACCAAGGCTGTGATAAATACCGCCTGGTTTAACCTCGCTCAGCACGAAACCTTCCTCTCTGCCGTTCGCGACATTCGGCCGAAGTCTCGCGTCAGTCATCATCTGAGCGGGATTCGAGACTATTCTTTGGAGCTTCGCCTGGTCAACAATATAGGTGGCACTTCCTACCTTCTGAGCAAATCCGGCCGCCGAGGACCCTCGTCTTGGAATCTCCTTTACATTCAACTCTTCGAAAAAAATCTCCGTCTCTCTCACACCTTTTTTTAGCGCTACTTTATCATTTCTTATAAGAGAAAGCACGCCGGCCCCCAGAACAGATTCGCCGAGCTTGAAAAGATGCTGTTTTCCGAAACCGTCTCGAAAAATTGCAAAACTAAGTTCTCTTGGTCCTACCGCGGTTCCAAGCAAAGCTATATCTGTCTGGGACGCGCTGAAAGCGGGTAATCCTGCTGAGGCGGCCAGGGGCTTTATCTCGCCTGCTGAAAAACCGAAGACATTATTATTCAGTATCAAAGAATAGTCCGCAAGCTGCTTCTGCTTTTCGGCTTTCGCTGCATTTACCGAAGAATGTTTCTTAAGATTTTCACCTTTTATAAAATGGTAAGAGATAATGTCTCGCACGAGTAGAATGATTGAAGGGACGAGGATAAATCCTATCAAAATGTTTAAATAAAAGATATACCTTTTATTAAGAAAGCCAAAGCTCAAGAAATCTCCCCGCCGTTACCCATTTTCGACTTTTTGATGGCTTATTTTAAAACATCATAAACAATACTTCAAACCGCTTGTCCCATAATATGAAGACAGCATCTTTTAATAAAATTACTGGAAGAGTTAATTCCCTCAGGTCTTTTTTCGCGGGGCGAAGAAGTCTGATATTTTCAACCGAATATGAAAAAATCCTCAGGCTTTATCTTTCTCTGGTTCCTCTACCACCATCAGTTTACATATTGTTAGCAGACTATCTTCGCTTCAGTCTCAGGATCATGATGAGTATGAGCGGCAGAGCCATAACCACAAAATTTGAGATCGCTGATGGAGTATTTTGACTTGAACCTATGGAACAACCTCCTCCACCATTATCACTCTTTTTCTTTCCGCTGGTAGCTAACGTCGTAACAGTCTCCTCATTGGAGTATTGGGAGTTGCCTGCCTCCGAATTGAAGGCCCTCACTCGATACCAATATTTCGTTGCAGGGCTCAGTCCGGAATCGGTATGAGATGTGATGTTTTCACCAGTTACTACAGCTACCTCAACAAATTCGCCATCAAATACCTTTCTCTCTATCTTGTAACCATTTTCTGATTGAGAATTATCATTCCACGTAAGTCTCACGTCGGAACTCGAAAGCGCTGTCGCCTTCAATCCGGTCGGTGCATTAATTGGGGTTGCGGCGGATGTTTCATTCCCGGGAAAGATTGGGGATTCTCCGATGGAATTGAATGCCTTGACAGCGTAAAAATACCTCTTCCCGTCAACGAGACCGCTGTCCTCGTAGGATCCGGCATTTACTCCAAGAGTCACTATGGGAGAATAAGCCTCTCCGGTTGTCTTACGCTCTAACTTATATCCGCTCTCAGCGGTTGCTCTGTCGGTCCATTTTAGAGAAATTCCGGAGGAGGAAAGAAGGGTCGCCGTAAGATCGGATGGCGCCCACAGGGAAGACAGTGATCCAAAGGCATTGATCTTTCCGCCTGTTAATATCCAGCCCTGCAATGACGGCAAAACATCCACGTGAGAAAATATCGTGCTTATAATCTGCTGGTACGTAAAATTATAATAATAACTCCAGAGCAGCCCCGCGAGACCCGATACATGAGGTGCTGCCATCGATGTACCCCCTAAGAATTCTAATACGCCGTATCCTTCATATAAGCTCCACCAGTTTGGAACAGTACTGATGATGTAAACGCCGGGTGCAGCCACATCAACGGATGTAGGGCCATAGTTGCTGAACGGCACCCTGTTGTTGTTCTGATCGGTTGCAGCAACTGAAATTATGTTCGGTAGATTATAGCTTGCCGGATAAAACGGGGCGAGGTCGTTGTTATCTCCCACTGAGTCATCACCGCCATTCCCCGCTGCTGCTACAAATAACGCCCCTGCAGTATTAGCGGAGGATATGGCATTAAGCACGGAATTCGAAAAACCTGGCCCTCCAAGACTGGCGTTTATTATCTTCGCTCCATTTGAAACAGCATACTGTATGCCTGCTGTAAGCTCCGCATCAGTTCCCTCACCATTTGCATCGAGTGCCTTTACAGGCATTAGTCTTACAGTCCACATCACACCTGATATACCCACTCCGTTGTTTCCTGCGGCACCTATTGTTCCAGCCACATGAGTTCCGTGTCCATTCTCGTCCACGGGATCATTGTCGTCCAGAGAGGTCTGAAAACTAGAGCCTATAAAGTCCCACCCTTTGCAGTCGTCTATAAAGCCATTCCCATCATTATCTATCCCGTCTGTGCAACTTGTTTCCCCGGTGTTGATCCAGATATTGTTGACTAAATCCGCATGGTTGTAATCTATCCCTGTATCGAGAACAGCAACGATCACGCTGCTGTTTCCGGTTGTGACATCCCAGCCCTCAGGTGCATCGATATCCGCATCAAAAGTGCCATTTGCATATGTGCCTGTGTTATGAAGGGCCCACTGATCTTTAAAAAATGTATCATTCGGTATTATCGATGCAATACGCCTGATATAGTTCGGTTCGGCATACTCGACATCAGGATCAGACATATATTTAACGACAGCGTCTTTTACTGACAGGCCTTCAGGTAATTTGATATGCTCAAGATTCGGCACTATCCTGAATCTCTTGATCAGTGAGGCCCCGATAGACTTGTGGGCCTTCAAGGATGTTGCGCTTACAACGCCGGATTTGAATTTAACGAGAAGTTCGCCTTCTTTATATTTGGCTCCTTCCATCTGGGAGACTATAGACTGAGCCGTGACCATTGTCATGCTGGTCTCTTTTGAAGTATCTGAAGAGATGTTTGTCGATTGCTGACTGCCGCACGCGATTAGAAAAATTGTCAAAAAAAGATATAAAAGTTTCTTCATAATATCACTCCTTTATGTATCTTTGCTTTGTAATCATCTCTCTTGAATCCTTCAAAATTCTATTCACCCTCACCCTAACCCTCTCCCGTCAAGGGAGAGGGGATCCTTTAAGGTTGGCCTCTCGCCTGTGTATTCCAAAATTTTTAAAGAATGTTCTGCATTTATTGTACCGCTATGGTTGCAGCCGCTGTGCCTGAGGCAGCATCGCTCACCGTCAGGGTCACCGTACCTGTTTCAGCACCGGCTGGGATTGTAACAACAATAGACGCGCCAGTCCAGATTCCACCTTCACCTCCATCCCTTACACCATTGCCAGCTATTCCCCCGCCAGCACCATTGTCATTAAATGCTCTATTCAAATCGCTTGATGTTGTTGTGTAGGGCACCGTGCCTCCCGAGATGGTGAATGTAATAGTATCTGCAGGCGCTGCGCCTATAACAGATACAGACGGTGGTGTTATAGCCAATTCGGCTGGTTCTGGCGCCGGCGCTATGACTGTTACATTGACCGTGCCTGATGCGCCGCCGGCACTGGCTCTTATAGTTGCTGAGGTATCTGATGTGACCTCCGGGGCTGAATATTCAGCTTCGGCGATTCCGTCCGTTGTCTGGGCAAACGGTTCAACACTTCCGGGTCCGCTAATTACTGAAAAATTCACGGTAGTTCCGTCGGGGACGGGGGTCCCCGCATTGGTCAGCACGCCCGCCGTGATTGTGGATGTGCCACCGGATTCTACCGTAGTTGGATTGGCAGAGACAGTAATTGGGCTCTGCACAGTAACAGGCCCTATGAATAAGGTAATTATATTGCAGGCGCCAACATCCGCCTGTGCCAGGATATTCAAGGTTGTGGGAATGGAAGTGAGGCTTGAAGGCTCAAGCACGACAGGTGTGGTCGCTTCGCCGGAACTGTCGGTAATTGCGGTGACGCCTGCCGGAAACCTCACGTCACAATTTTCACTACCGTCGCTGCATTCAGCATCAGGGTCAGTGCCAACCCTGTATGGCCGGTCGGCAGCAAAGGTAATTTCACTTCCACTAATGAATGACGCAGCATTGGCGAGAGTTGCCATGATCAATACGGAATTGTCTCCTGCAGTTTCCAGAAGATTAAAATCTTCATTTTCATTAAAAATCGTGTCAGCGTCATTGCCGTCCACTGCGAGAGTCAGCGTGGGTGTCAGTTGCGAAATGTTGCTTGTTGTGAAAAAGACCGTCTTCCTGTCCCTTACAATAGCAACACCCTTGTTCACTTCTACCTGTATCGTAGCAAAACCGCTGGAAGTCGATTTGAGCGCAACCGTTGCAACACCTATATTGTTCGTTTTATCGGTAGTTGAACTCAGAATACCAACCGGGGAGAGATTCGTAAATGTGACGCGGACGTCGGATACGCCTTTGCCATTTCCGTCGAGGACTTTGGCATGTAACGTGATCTCCGAGTTCGTCTGGGCTATAAAGTGCGAGGGAAGCAATTGAATCACAGATGGCTGTCCGGGATTTTCCCCTTTAGGAGTATCTGAAGAACCAGCCCCGCCGCCTCCACATCCACTGAAGGCCGCAAGGGCAAAGGCCAATAATATAAATATGATGACTTTTTTCATCTTATCCTCCAAGTATTACTCACAATAATCAAAAGAACCGATCTGGAAATCAGTCTGCGCCTTGAATTCAAATTTATCTCCAAATTCGTTCTTGCCCTCAAATGTGTATAGCGCAGTGTAGTTATTGATGGATGCCAGCCCTGGATCATACTGACCAGATGTTATGTCAAGTCTGTATTGGTCCTTACGAAGTAGGTCAACCAGTATCACCGTATCCGTCACACCAGTTTCGCCTGTGCCTACAGGAGCCGGGATGACGATGGTTTTGAACCGTGTGTCTGACTGTATAGGAGGAGAACCTATTGAATCAGTCGACCGCCTGTATTCAACCGTATATTTTTCGACATACAAATTGCCCGGCTGAAAGGTTGCATCCGGGTTCACGAGTCTGGCTGTCAGGGTAAGTGTCGCGTTATGATCCGTGAAGTCCTCGAAATCAGGCGGCGGACCTGGATCACATACCTGTTGAAAGACATCTACCGAATATGTATTACTCCCCAGATATGTGGGCAGTATCGTCGCGTCGATCAAAATACCTGTGTCCTCAGTGCCTTCACTCCCTGGAGAACCAGGACCATTCCCGCCACAACTCCAGAAAGCGATACCAAAAAACATGCAGAACGCACAAAGCAGTAAAACATGTTTACTCTTCATTTCTCCTCCTGCCAGTATTTCCTTCATAAATCTATTCTTAAAACCTGAAAAATTCATGGCTAACTCCATCCCGATGATACGCAAAGCCATCATTCCTCCGCCTGATCCGCCTTTGGCGGAGGATCGGGAATCCTTCTGAATCCCCCTTAGTAAAGGGGGTTAGGGGGTTGTTTGAAGAAAGATTGCGGACAAGCCGCAATGACAAAAATAGACACGATGATGTCGTCATATTAATGAACTCCTAAGTACATACAATGTTTTTACCTGCATCGTGCATCCTGTATCTTGCATCTTGTTTTTGCCATATCAGGGTTTCTCCACGATCCGGGGAGTAATAAAAATCAACAGTTCATTTGTTTTGGACGTCTTCAAATTATTCTTAAAAAGCCACCCCAGGATTGGGACTTTCATCAGGCCCGGAACTCCTTTATCTGTATCATCCTCCGTTCTGCTATAAATACCACCAATGACTACCGTCTCGCCATTTTTTATGATGACGTTAGTATTCGCTTCCTTCTTGCTGGTGCCGGGCACGCCCTCCACTGACGGCACAGTAAAATCAAGGTCTTCCTTCTTGATCTCAATCGACATTCCCACTGATTTGTCAGGCGTAATGTGAGGTGTCACATTCAATTCGAGAGTAACGTCCTTGAACTCGGTGGAGATGGTTCCTTCTGTGGTCAGTTTTCTGACGGGAATGCTCTGGCCCTGAAGAATCTTCGCTTTTCCGTTATCAACGGTCAGAATTCTTGGATTCGATATAATCTTTCCCTTCCCTGTTGTTTCGAAGGCAGAAAGCTGGAGGTCCAATCCAATAGTTCTGGCTGGATTCAGAATGCCAAAAGTTATCCCCGAGCCGGACAACGGCCCAACATTAGTGGCCGGAAAATCAACGAGGTAATTTCCGCCTGTGAATGGCCCGGTCGACACACCCGGAACTCCTGACAATCCACCAATGGAGGCAAGAGTATCCGTTGTCTTGATATTTATTCCCCATTGGATACCAAGATCCCTGGTAGAATTTGTGTTAACCTCCACGATTCTCGCTTCTACCAAAACCTGAGGAGTTGGCCTGTCAAGGGTTGAGAGCAGATTTTCAACTTCGGGAAAAACCGGGGCTATATCTTTGACAAGCATGGTGCTCGTCCGCTTATCGACATTTATACTGCCCCTTGGCGATAGAATTTTTGCATTCTTAACAGCAGCTTCTACAGTTGAAACGTCGGCATAGCTTACTGGATAGATTCTGGTTTCAAGTGGTTCTGCCTTGATACCAGCCTCCTCTGCCTTGGCCTTCTCCTCACTCTCCTTTGCGAAAACGGCATGTGGAGCAATTCTTATGATATTGCCGTCAACGGATTTACCGAGACTGAACGTCTTCAGTATCGTATCGAGTGCCAGATTCCAGGGCACATCTCTGAACTTCATGGTTGCCCTGCCTTTCACATCGGGATGTACGAAGAGGTTACATCCGCTCACATCGGCAAATAGCCTGAATATTGGCACAATATCTTGATCCTGAAAATCAAAATTTATCTTTTCCCTTCCCTCGACATATGACTGGCATTTGTCATTAAATGACGGTTTGCTTTCCTCTGTCACGTCCGGTTCTGCAACAATTTCCTTTTCTTCATCCAAAACCTCGCCTGCAACAAGAGCAGGTTCTATCCCAATTCTCTGGACAGTCACGATGACTGAGTCTTTCTGGGCGTCAACCTCGAAGTTTGCCTTCTGGGCAAGATCAAGGACGAGTCTCACCTTGTCATCATGCTTACCCGCGCGTATCGCCTTCACTGGCGCAACAACCTTGGAAGGGAGTGGCACGTTTAACACGACGCCCGGGATATCAATTACAATGCGCCCATCAAGAGGAAAGACATCGGGTATCATCGAGCCATTACCCTTGATGGCTACCTTCACTGAGTTCCCGGAGCTGGCGAATGAAATATCTGTTATCTCGGTAGCCTCAGGCATGGGACTCTCAGCGGGTTTCTGTACTTCAAGCGGCAACGCCGGCACCGCCTCTTCTTCCTTTGCCTCCTGCGCAACCGGTCGCTTCTCTCTCCTTGTTTCGAGTTGTTCAATTGTGACAGTTAATACGTTATTTCTGTGTTCCTGGCGAACTGCAGATGGCGCCTGAAGCAAAACCTCGAGCCGTGCCATGTGAGAGGGAGATTCGATCTGTACAGGAACAACCTCTGTTATTCCTGCCTTGTTGGAGACAATCCTTGTGTTGAAATCGCCGATGGACACATCTGGCAGGTCAATAACCACTTTATAGGGATCTTCGGGCTTGTAGATCGTATATATAAAAGGTTTGTTCGCCGTGATATTCACTTTGTTATCCTGGATGTCTATCCCTGTAACTACAGTTGGTTCAGACGTCTTGAGATTCTCTTGATTTTTGATAGTAGTTGCACATCCCGAAAAAACAAAGAGCATAAAGCATAAAGCATAGAGCATGGAGCATAGAGCATGAAGTTCTTTAGCCCTTTGCTGCATGTTTTTTGCTAAAAGCTTTGTGCTCTTTGCACTTTGCTCTTTGCACTTTGCTCTTTGTATCATTCTTCATCCCCCTTATGGAGTTTCAAAATTGAATCCTTTGGCTTTATATCTCCCCTATAATCCTTGACGAACTCTCTCACAATTACGCTGTCGCTGGTTATCTTAACAACCTTACCGCCCAGTAATCCCAGTGTCATACCTTCCGTAATTGTATATGATTTCTGGTTGGGCAGCATTATAAGAGCATAGTGTTTGTCTTCATCCCAGGCTGTGGCCAACAACTTTATTTCTTCTATATCATAGCTTTCGAAAGGACTTGCGCCCTTTTTCTTTTCGGGCTTTTGTTTAGTCACAGCTACTAAAGACAGGAAGGGATCTCTTCTTCCCTTGGAATCGTACTTGTATTCCTCCTCTGAGGGTCCCCTGGCCTCTTCTGCTCCTTTTTCTAAAGCTGTTTCTGCCGATGGCGAAACTTTCTCTGCCAGGGGCTTCTGTAGCGCTGGCTGCTCCTTTTTACATCCGGAATTTGGAATCATAAAAAGAATAAGGATTATAGGAAGAATCAATTTTCTCATTAAAGCTTCTCACCTGCTCTTTCTTCCTCCGGGATAGCCGAAAAAGTCGTCGCGGCAAAGGTTATCTTGAGTGTCGTGATCCCCTTTTCAGTGGAAGGATAACTCAACTTTATGTCAGAGATGTTCACTATTCGGTTTAACCCGGTTAAACTGCCGAAAAAGAAACCCAGGCTGTGATAACTGCCCGTAAGTTCCACTTTCACAGGAATTTCATATACAATGCCGCTCGGATGAGTCTTCTTATTCTCGGGTTTCCATAATGCCACCTTGAGCCCGGATTTAATGCACAGATCGGAGACCTGCTTTAATAAGCCGGATACTTCCTTCTCCTCCGGCAAAAGCTGCTGCAATTCCTCCAGCCTCCTCCGGAGTCTCTCATTCTCCCGGCTTAACTCGCCAAGTTTAGCAACCTTTGTCTGGCTCTTTGCTATTTCGTTCTCCTGAACAGATATCTTCTGATCAAGCGCCCTGATCTCCTTGCTCCTGGGAAGAATCAATAACATTGTTACGAGGGCCACAATTACCACTCCAGGCAATATAGAAAGTATTATTCTTGCATAGGGAGGCAGGTTTTTGAGGTTTATATTAACTTTCAATGCCATACTAAGCCTTCAATTTAAAAGTGAGTTTATACATATAGACAGGAATCTTCTCTATCTCCGCGCTTTTTGATTCAAGCAAATACACTTCAGTGAACATCGTAGAACGTTTGATGTTATCAACAAAGGAAACAATTTCGGTATTCGTAAAGCCGTACCCCGAGATATCGACTTTGTCAAGTCCGGCCACCGATACTGATTGTAGCCAGATTCCTTCAGGCAGGAGACTGCTTATTTCGTCCAGTATTTTTACAGGAATGCGTTTGTTTCTGCTAAGTTGCTCGATGATCTCGCTGCGTTCTCTGAAAATCTTGTTGCGCCTTTCGAAATCCTCGACCGCCTTTATCTTCTCCTTCAATTCGGCTATCTTCCTTTCGTTCGCTGCGAACTGAGCTTTTCTTTCAGACAACCGGGCATTAAAAAGGAAGGTGAGAAAAGCCATTATAACGGCTGTGAAGACAGTGACACCTATCATCAAAAACAAATAAGAAGGGATAGGTTTTGCCTTCTTTCTTCTCTTTACCGGTAAAAGGTTAACCCGTATCATCTGTCGCCGGGCCTCCTGAGGGCCAATCCCGCAGCCACTGCCGCTATAGGAGAAATTTCTTCGACGTAAGAAGCATCGATTTTTTTGGGTATCTTAATATTTTTGAAAGGCTGCATAACCTTTGTTTCCACACCAACCTTTTCGGCGAACAGCTTAGTAAAGTCTTTGATTAGCGCACAGCCGCCGCTGAGTACAACTTCATCAACGTCTTCGTGAAAATACTCCAGTGATCGGTTGACTTCGCCGATTATCTCTTCCGATGCCAGTTCCATGACAGAAAAAGCATCCTGAGACGCAATATTCTCAACAGTCTCTCCTCTTTTTAGTCGCTCCGCTATTTCGTAAGTTATGTTAAACTCCCTCTGCAGTACCTCTGTGTGAAGATTGCTGCCAACCGCGCTGTCTCTCGTAAATACAGAGATCCCTCCCCGAAGAATATTGATGTTAATAGTACTGGCACCTATGTTCACGAGGGCGACATTCTTACCGGCCTCTATTTCATAATTGATCTCGTAAATATTTTCCAATGCGAATGAATTAACATCGACGATTACACAATTGAAGCCCGCCTCCTTAACCACGGATAAGTAATCATTGATGATATCCTTTTTGACAGCGACCAGAATAACATCCATCTGGCCGGGTTCTTCTTTAGGGCCGAGAATCTGAAAATCGAGATTAACATCTTCTATATCAAAAGGTATATATTGTTCAGCCTCAAATTTGATGGATTCGGAAAGTTCCTCCTCTGACATATCGGGAAGGGCAACTCTCTTGATTATCACTGATGAATGGCCCGCTATGCTGATAACCGCATCTTTCGTCCTGATCTTAGCTTTCCTGGCAAGTTCTTTTAAAGAGTCGACGAGTCGGAGGGAATCAATTATAGAACCGTCAACGATGAGTTCCGGAGGCAGAGGTAACATATCGAATAGTTCCAGTTCATAGCCGGCTTTTGTATCCTTGAGCTGAACAACCTTGAGATAACCTGAGCCTATATCTAACCCGATGCAGTTCCTCTTTCCCGGAAAAAGCATAGCTTATGAATACCAGAAAAAAAATACCTTGTCAAGTATTTTTTTTAATTCTAATAAGATTTGTCATAAATCCTAAGAAATTAGTTTAACATTGTGATTCAAATCACAAATGAAATGTTGCGGGCTGGGGAGATTAATCTGTTAAGATTAATTTTTCGGTCTTCAGCGTATAACCTTCCATTTTGCCAATACCAAACATAACGTTTTCAGGAGTCTTGAGTCTAACATACTGATCTTTTAATGAATTTCTCTCCCGAACGATTAGCAGGCCGTTCTTCACTTTGTTACAAGATGTGTCATCAAGAACAACTTCTTCCAAATGCGAAAGGGCCTCGTCTATCGAAAAATAAGCCTCTTTTTTGGTTCCGACTTCTTCTATTTTTGCTGCGTCTGCGGCTCTAAATTTACCTATCCTGGTCCTTTCAAGGGTAACCACATGAGCCCCCACACCAAGTGCCTTTCCGATGTCATCGCAAAGAGCCCGAATATACGTTCCCTTAGAACATGAAACCCTGAGATCAATATAATTCTTGTCAATTGCTAAAAGACTGATATCATGAATCATGACAGTCCTCTGGGGTATCACAATATCAACACCCATTCTCGCCAATTTGTAAAGTCTCTCACCCCTGATCTTGACAGCCGAATATGCCGGGACATTTTGCTT
>JBFLXE010000014.1:0-29598 GCA_040757455.1 Nitrospirota bacterium | reverse complement strand
CTATTAGTTTCCAGTTTCCAGTTTCCAGTCTCTGTCACTCTCTATTTTTCCCTTGACATATAAAGAAAAAAGATGGTATAAGTGTATGCGGCAAAACCGGGGAAGCAATTGGCAATTGTCAATTAGCAATTAACATTTAGTGCTTGCCGCGTTTTCATTGATAATTGGACATTGATAATTGATAAAAGGGGGTTCCGATGAAAATCGTTCACTTTCTTAAGAAAAGACGTACTTCTCTCTGGCCTCTTATCTCACTTTTTTTTATCATTCTTTTAGTTTCACTCACCACGTATTCCTTTCAGAAAGAAGGCTTTGCTCAGGAGAAGGCGGCAAAGCCCGAACCTCAGTTAACCAATAGTGACTGCATTAAGTGCCATTCAAAGGTTCAGGAGACTGTGGAGAGCAAAGGAAGCAAGCATAAAACGGCAATCTCCTGCATGGACTGCCACCGGGGACATCCGCCCATGGTGCCCAAAGAGCAGATCATACCTGCGTGCAATGATTGCCATAGTGGCAAGCCTCATTATGAACTGGCAGAGTGCGCCAGTTGTCATGATCCCCATGCCCCGCTTGAGATGAAACTGGCGGCCAATATCACTGACCCCTGCCTGACATGTCATCCCGGTCAAGGGAAAGAAATGAAAGACAATCCGAGCTTGCATACAAATGTCGCTTGTACGATGTGTCATGCGGCTCACAAAGCGATACCAGAGTGTATGACGTGCCATAAGCCGCATTCGGCTGAAATGGTAAATAAAGACTGCTTGACATGCCATCCAGCCCATCAGCCTCTTACAATCACATACGGTTCCGACATGCCTTCAAAATTCTGTGCTCCCTGCCACCAAAACATCTTGGACAAGCTTGTTTTGACGAAGACAAAACACTCTGAACTGGAATGTGTTTTTTGCCATAAGGAGAAACATAAGATGATTCCCACTTGCGAAACCTGCCACGGTTCACCTCATCCTCCGGCACTTACAGCACAATTTAAAAAATGTAATGATTGCCATATAAGTGCACATACTTTAGGAAAGGAGGTTGAGTAGTAATGAACCGAAAGACAAAAGTAGTTATACTGGCAGGATTCTTATATTTCCTGATAGCTATTATTGTTGCGTGTGCGACTCAGCAAGTCGCACCTCAGAAGGCCCAGCCCGAACCGCAAGTAGCTCAGGCTCAGTTGCCAGCCGAGTCTCCTCCGGCACCGCCACCGCCAGAGGAGGTAAAACCTGTTTCTCTTTATGAGGCAGAGGTCAAACCTTTAAGCCCCGTAGAATGCGGACGGTGCCATTTTTCCGTCTATTCCCAGATAAAGAATGAGGGGGGAAAGCATCAATTAGACTGCACACAGTGTCATACGGAATATCATGTTTATAATCCCGTGAAACAGAACTGGAAAGATATCATGCCTAAATGTGAAACCTGTCATGGACTCATCCACGGACAAAAATTTGCTGCGTGTTCTCAATGTCACGGCAAACCTCATGCCCCAAAGACGCAGATTGCAGGAGCCGAGCTTGCCAAAGCTTGTGCTGACTGTCATGCAAAGGTTCCCCAGGAAATTCAGACGAGTCCGAGTAAACATGCGAAAGTTGCGTGCAACACATGTCATCATCAGAAGCACGGATATATTCCTTCATGCATGGAATGCCACAAACCTCATACGGAAAATCAGACAGTGAAAGATTGTCTGACCTGTCATCCGGCTCACGTGCCTCTCGTGATTGCCTATCCCCAGACAACTCCTAACTCCCTCTGCGGAGCGTGCCATGCTCCGGTATACCAGAAGCTGGAGGCAAGTACGGGCAAACACAGATTGGTTGCGTGCGCCCAATGCCATACCAAGCATAAGTATATACCGAAATGCGAGGAATGCCACGGGAAGCCTCACGGCGAGGGACTTCTCAAGAAATTTCCCCAGTGCACACAGTGCCATATGGATGTACATGATTTACCCGGAATAGGTGCGAGATAATTTTTTTTGGGCTAAGGGGTTCTTCGAAGACCCCTTAGCCCAAAAATCGCAATTTTTTTAAAACTAAAGTTGTAAATCTATTTAACCCCTGAGTTGCAAAAACCTGCCGGAATCTTTCAAATGTAAATTATTAATTTTATTACTTCTTTGCCGTTAATTCTTGACAATTCCCACCTTGAATGATTAAACTAAACTAAATAAATTTAGTTATTACTTTATTTATCATATGCCTGCTACAGCATATGTAATCAAGATTCTCGTGGAGAGGAATTGTGAGAACATATAAGCTATGTTGTCTTTTTATTTTTTTCCTGATTATATCGATTTTTTTAAACTGTTCTGCTTTCTCCTCAGAAGAAAATCCTTGCCTCACCTGTCATATAAATCTGAAAGAACCCGCGAAAAATGTTCACGAAGCGTTTCGAATGGGCTGCGAGACTTGCCATAAGAAAGAAGAAGGCAAAATTCACCCGGATGACAAGAAGAGCATGAAACTGGTGCAGAATATGCCCGGCTTGTGTTACCTATGTCACGAGAGTTCAAAGTTCGGGGGTGAAGTTATCCATGCTCCTCTGGCAGCAGGAATGTGTATCGGTTGCCATGACCCGCATCAATCGAATAACGATAAACTTCTCAAAGAACCGTTGCCTGAAGTTTGTTATACATGCCACGATAAAGCTAACTTTACAAAAAAATATGTCCATAATGTAATTAATGTCGTGGGATGCGTTACCTGCCATAGTCCTCATGCAAGTAATAACCCTTATCTTCTTCCTTCTCCCGTAAACGAAGTTTGTATTACATGTCACAAGGCTCAGGCATCCGGAGCACATGTCATTGCTTTGCCTTTCAAAAGGTACCACCCTGTCAAGGGTGTCAAGGACCCAACTACTCTCAAAATGATTAAGGCGCCCGACCCGAAGAACCCGAAGAAACAAATTGAGGTACCCGACCCGAATGTGCCGGGGAAAGAGCTATCCTGTACCAGTTGTCACAACCCTCACAGCTCGGATTATAGACGGCTCTATACTTCTGAAAGATTATGTACAAAATGCCATCAGACGTACTGAGATATTTTTTGACATTTTTCGGAGAGAATCACAAAGCGTGAAGACGGAGGTTTTTTCTTGAAAGCAAAAATTATTTTTCTGGTGTCTTGTTTTCTCGTTTTTCTTTTCATCGGGTGCGCTTCGACCCCTCGTTTTCAAATTGATACAACCGGTGAATACCTTTGGCCCCCTCCTCCTGCTGAGTCCAGAATTAAATGGTTAAAGGAATGGAAAAACCGCTACGATTTTGGAAGACCGAGCAAATTCATGACTTTTCTTATGGGAGCTGAACAGATAGAGTACCTGAGAAGACCGCAGGCTGTTGTGGCTGATTCAGCAGGTAACGTATACGTGGCCGACTCAGAACAGCGTGCGGTTTTCGTATTTGATCAGGTGAATAACGTCCTCAGATTTCTGGGAGAGGGGGTTGTGTTTACCCCGGTGGGACTGGCAATAGACAACAAAAGAGGAATCATCTTTGTCTCGGACTCCAAAACCGATAAGGTATTCGGATTAGATAAGATGACGGGACGAGTTGTTCTGACCCTGGGTGGTCCTGGCGAATTTAAGAACCCCTCGGGCCTTGTTTATGATGAAAAACGTGAGAGACTTTATGTTTCTGATAGCCGGAACAACATTGTTCGTGCTTATGATAACAACGGCGCGCTCTTATTCACATTAGGTAGGAGAGGGCGAGATGACGGGGAATTTAGCTTACCCACTTATCTGGCGCTCGACAGTGAAGGAAGACTGTACGTAGTCGATTCTTTTAACTTCAGAATACAGATATTCAGTCCGGAGGGAAAATTTATAAAGAAATTTGGAAGGCTGGGAGATTCTTCCGGTCAGTTCTCCAGACCTGCCGGTATTGGACTGGATTCGGACGGACATATTTATGTGGTGGATACTGCGTTTGGTAACTTCCAGATTTTTGATTTTGAGGGAAGACTTTTGCTCTGGGTCGGCAGCGGAGGAAGAGGACCCGGAGAATTTTCTCTTCCCACTGGAATGTATATCGACGAATCAGACAGGATATATGTTGCGGATACATTTAATAGGCGTGTGCAGGTTTTTCAGTATTTAAAAGAAAAATAGATGAATTTTTCATAAACGAAAATCGGGTCAGAATTGTACATATACAAAAAGGGGATGAGAAAATTCTTTGTGAAAGATACAAAGCTGGTTCTATTTTCGTTTATATCTGCATTTTTTTTTTATAATATGCGTTCTGCCAGAAATTTGCCATGCTGCAATGGACATGACAGGTGCTGGCGAAGGCGTGTTCAGGGTCAGGCGTTACGATCCCTATGAAAGACTCAGGAAGTTCAAGTTTTCAGGTTTAGTGCAGCTCACATATCAGGATTACACCGCAAAATCATCCTTTCGTAGTCATGAATCGGAAGGCGGCTGGTCGAGCTTTGAACAACTTTACAGACTTGGCCTGACGGGATACATTTATCACCCGAGACTTGCACTTTTTTCTACACAAATAACGTATATACGTTCCGATACCGATACAAAAAAGGCTGGCGATGATTGGGCGGAACAAGATATAAATTATGAATTTGATGCCACTTTTTTCCCTGCCAGGCCGATTAGATTGCAGGTATATGCATCCAGGACTACATCTTCTGTGGATGATAAGACCATATTATTCGGTGATACAAGCTCGAACCTTTACGGAGCGAGACTTTTTTTTACATTGAAAAAATATCCGATAATGAGATTTGAATATAACCACTGGGATTACGAGTATGAAAGAAAGACAGGAAGAAAAATCAGCCCGGACGATTATTTTTTTGATTACGATTATGATTTTTATGAAGAACGTCCTTATCTTATACAGCGGGAAACCCGCCAGGAAAAAGTTGTAATAGACAGATACAGCTTTGACATAAGAGGAAGGCTCAAGTTTTTAAAGACACAATATTTTCTGTCGGGCGCTCTTTCAGA
Source organism: Nitrospirota bacterium (assembly GCA_040757455.1). Taxonomy (GTDB): domain Bacteria; phylum Nitrospirota; class Thermodesulfovibrionia; order Thermodesulfovibrionales; family SM23-35; genus Kmv42. The sequence goes on along the minus strand of JBFLXE010000014.1, from coordinate 24,618 downwards.
ATATTCAGCTCCTTTTGCTGAATATAAGTCAATATATCTGAGAAGTTCAACGTATTCGATATTCAAGAAACAGAATGTTCTTTCAACTCACGCTCACTATTCTGATGTGTACGGATACAAACTCCTGAACCTCTCAACCCATCTAAGCCCCACTCCGATCAAACGTCTTCTTCATAGTTACAGTTACGAGTATACTACGTCTGATACGGAATTAGAAGAACTCGATTCTCACGCTGTATCCGGATCATGGCATTATAGATACTCGGCGAGAATTCACGCCAGGGCTGATTTTCGTTATCGATTGACCAATCGGGACAATGTCAGAGAGGATTCCTATGATTTTAATTTTGGCATTAACTATGGAAGACCGGTGGGAGCATTCGATTTTCTTTCACAATACTATTTTTCCCTTGGAGATGAGGAAAGAAACGGAGAATTTAAATACATGTATCATAATCTGAATCTCGGTCTCGCAACGAGAACTTTCAAACCTGCCAGAATATACACGAATTACAACCTGACATACAGGACTATAGATTTTAAACCGAGGGATGGGCAGATCGCGTCAGGAACTTCAACCGATATCGAGCACATTCTCAGGATCGGTGCCAGCGGCAGGGGCCCGATGAGGTCGACCTGGAATGCGGAAATAGAAGCAAGGTTTCTGGATACAGAGGAGAGAGGCGACAATGCATGGAGAAGCACATGGTTCGGTGAGAAGCCATATGCAGAAAAGATAAGGCATTACACATTTTCAGGAGACATCTCAATCCCTCTTGGTAGAAAAGGGGCAATAATCCTGAGAGGCAGTTACACCACCGGAACAAGTAATTCAGAAACGGTCAAAAGGTACATATACGAAGCCCGTCTTAAATACCGGATTATGAGAAACCTTCACCTTTTGGCATGGTGGAGAGAAGATTGGAGAAACAAAGGCTGGTGGACAGGGTCACTGGATCCCACGAGAAGGTTTGATTGGAGAATTAGAGATTACGAAATACTTCTTGATTATTTCTGGCGTAAGATGACTTTTTCATTATCATATACGTTTTCACAAGTGGAGGAAGGGCCTTCGAAATCCGAGGTCGGCCGCCTGTATTTTAGAGCGAGCAGATATTTTTATTGATGTATGGTTTGTATTCGGCTCTTATGTCAAAACATTTTTTGATACGATTTCTTAAGGGTTTCTATATGAACTTTCAGAGATTAATTCTGATTGTGTGTATGATTGCAATTTCTTCGGGCTGCGCTACCATGCCGTCAGTGGACATTTCGTCTTCGGAGCCCGGATTACAATCTCTGAAACCTGGTCTTGTGTGGCCGCCTCCGCCCCAGACGCCAAGGATTCAATATCTGAGAAGCATAAAAAGTCCTTCCGACATAGGGTTAAGAAAATCTCTGTTCAGAAAAACGTTGGAAGCCATTTCCGGCAAGGAGGAGATTGAAGGAATTCTCTTGAGACCATACGGTATATATGTGTACTCCGATAAGATATATGCGACAGATCCCGGAATTCACTGTCTTCACGTCTTTGACACGAAGAAAAGAAAATACTTCAAGATAACAGATATAAAAGGTAAAGAACTGATATCTCCTATTGATGTTGCTGTAGATAAAGATGAGAACATTTATTTATCGGACTCCGTGCTTAAGAGAGTTTCTGTGTTCGATAAAGACAGAAACTATAAGCGGGAAATAGGAACACCGGAAGCTTTCCAAAGACCCACAGGATTGGCGATTGACGATGAGAGAATATACGTGCTCGATACTCTTGCTCATTGCGTACTGGTGTTCAACAGGAATGACGGCAAGCTACTTTTTCAGTTCGGCAAGAATGGTGTTGACCGGGGAGATTTCAATTATCCTGCGCACATATTTATAAAAAATAAGCAGATCTATGTCACAGATGCCATGAATTTTAGAATACAGATATTTGACAGAGATGGAAACTTCATCTTCTCTTTCGGAAGACATGGTGACGGCTCCGGTGATTTCTCCAAACCTAAAGGTATTGCGGTGGATTCAGAAGGCCATATCTATGTTGCCGACGCTCATTTCGATAATGTCCAGATATTTGACAAAGATGGCAGGCTTCTTCTTGCTTTTGGGAATACAGGCCGCGGCAAGGGTGAGATGATACTTCCCGCCGACGTCTTCATAGATGAAACAGATAAAATATATGTTGCAGATTCTTATAACAACAGGATTCAGGTATTTCAATATTTGAAGGCAAAGACAAATTGAGACTGGAGACTATGAATCTCTATGAGTCTCTATGAGTCTCTATTGAATGTACCGACTATATAAAGTGAATGTTATAATAATTAAATGACCAAAATAAAGAATCGGCATATTTCAAAATTCATTTTTTTCATTTTGAAATTCTTAATTTGTATTTCAATTCCGATTCTGGCTACAGCAGGGATCAGAGATACAAAGCACAATCTATCTGTTTTAGGGCCCGGTCAAATAAAAGCAATATCGGAGACCCAAATCTGTATATTCTGCCATACGCCTCACAATGCATCTCCGGCATATCCATTGTGGAATCATGAATTATCTGCAGTCCAGAATTATATAAACTACTGGAGTCCAACCCTTAAGGCTTATTCCTCTGAAGCTGAGGCGCCCCCAATTGATGGATTCTCTAAATTATGTCTCAGTTGTCATGACGGAACCGTAGCCATTGGAGCAATTTTATGGAGTTATTCGGATGAAGACATCGAAATGGTAACTATTCCAAATATTATAGAATTGGGAAGACTCAGACCAGGTGCGGCAGGCTATTTAGGCACAGACCTATCAGGAGGTCATCCCATATCCTTTATTTTCGACGCTTCTTTGGTTTCAAGAAGAAATTCAGATCCTGGTTTAACGCATCTTAACTGGCCGATCGTCGATCAAGATGTGAAACTCTATCCCACGCAAGGGGGACTTGGCGTTCAATGTTCGTCCTGTCATGACCCCCACGGAGGCAAAGGCGGTCTCGATGCGCCGCCTTTCTGGCATAAGGCTACTTATGACGAAGTATGTATGGTGTGCCATGAAGGTATACCTCCAGGTGATATACAATGGTGAAATCAAAAAATCCTTTGACCGCATATAAGATATTTTTCTTACTCGTTCTTTTCGTTCTCTGCGCGGTGCCAATCACTGTCTATTCTGATTCATTGAAGCAGAGACCGCATGCGGACAAGAGTAAACTGCCAAAGGGATGTGCAAGCTGTCATAAAGGTCATGGCAGATATAATACACCTATGCTTCCTGAATATAGAGAGACTTTTTGCTTGAGATGTCATGGACAGAATAGCAGAGTCGAGAAAACAAGAGCCGAGGGTTCCTTAGCAAGAGACGCCCGGGCGGCCAATATCCAGGCAGAGATCGATAAACCCTTTCACCACCCAGTAGATAAGACAGGTTTTCATAGATTAGGAGAGACTCTTCCCGAAACGGATCCCGCGATGCCCAGGCACGCCGAATGTGGAGACTGCCATCATCATCATTATGTTTCAAAAGAAAACAAAATGTCGGGGGTGAGAGGAACAAACGGACACGGGGCAAAAGTCAGTGTCCTATCAGAATATGAACTTTGTTTCAATTGCCATTCTTATAGTGCTAATCTGCCGGCTGACCAGACAAATAAGGCTGAAATGTTTAATGTATCAAACCCATCCTTTCATCCAGTAATAGCACAGGGCAAAAATACGCATGTGCCGAGCCTTATTCCGCCGCTATCTGAGTCCAGTATGATAAAGTGTACGGACTGCCACGGCAACAACGATTCATATGGTCCGAAGGGACCACATGGGTCTATATACAGATACATTCTTTCCAAAAATTTTGTGGGCACTGACGGCGAAGAGGGCGTCTTTCAATACGAACTCTGCTATAGTTGCCATAGGCGAAGCAGTATTCTGGCAAATGAAAGTTTTCTATATCATGAAGTTCATATTTCATTTGTCAGAACATCCTGTCGGACATGTCATAATCCGCATGGAAGCATGACAAATGCTCATCTAATAGACTTCGAAAATTTTTCTATCAGACCATCGAGTGAGGGGCATCTTGCATACATTGCTATGGGGCCGGGGGTCGGGCAGTGTTTTCTGAACTGCCATGGTAAAGATCACAACCCCGCCGTATATCCTCCGGGACTTGGTGGGGTGTCAACCACTTCTGGCCGTTCCGCCTATCCTTCCCGCCGTTATTAATTCCTTCATCTCTCTTACGGCTTGTTCCATACCTACAAGCACAGCCCGCGAGACAATGCTATGGCCTATGTAGAGGCCTCTGATGCCCAGAATTGATGCAATCCTTGACACATTGAAATAGTTCAGCCCATGACCTGCATTGGCAAGAAGGCCGGCATCAAGCGCCCTTTTGACTGCATTAATTACACGGGACAGTTCCTTTTCTTTTTTCTGACCCTGAGCATCGGCGTACACACCGGTATGTATCTCAACCATGTCTGCGCCTATTTGCCCGGATACATCAACGTCATCAGAGTCTGGATTTATAAAAAGGCTAACGGGTATGCCCGCAGCCTGAATCTTTTTTATTGCCTCTTGAAGACTTCTTTTGTGAGATTTGACATCCAGCCCCCCCTCTGTCGTTAACTCCTGTCTTTTTTCGGGCACGAGTGTGACCATGTCAGGTTTCAATTTTGAGGCAATTCCTATCATCTCTTTTGTTGCCGCCATCTCAAGGTTCAGCTCAACTGGCACGAATTCCTTCAGCATCTTCAGATCCCTGTCCTGAATATGGCGCCTGTCTTCCCGCAGATGGACTGTTATCCCGTCTGCGCCGCCCAAGATGGCAAGCGTCGCAGCCATTACAGGATCAGGCTCGATCCCCTTTCTCGCCTGCCGAACTGTTGCCACATGGTCGACATTAACGCCAAGTATCATAGAAAATAAGGTTCTTCTCCATTTAATACAAACTCATTTAATAAAATGTCACTGCAAGGAGTCCGCCAAAGGCGGATGACGAAGCAATCCCAAACGAGATTACCACGCCCTTCGTCCGCCTGAGGCGGATCACAATGACAACCCTTTATCGCTGGATTTGAGTGCAAAATAACTGTACCTTTGATGTCATTCCCGAAAATACCCCTCTTTGGCAAAGAGGGGTTAGGGGAGATTTTATGATTATTAACCTGATTCATTTGTTCTTAAAATCCCCCTCATCCCCCTTTTCCAAAGGGGGAGCTTACAGTATTTTTCATTCTCCTTTGTGACCAAAGGCTCATGTCGATTCCCGCCTCGATTCTCCCGGAGCCCAGGCAACTCGCCGAGGAGAGCTAATCCGAGCGCGGAGGATTCATGAAGAAGGATTCTGGCCAAGCCAGAATGACAATCTTACACTGCTTGAAGCTATTTTTTCCCGAGTTATCTGCCCAAAGAACTGATAGACGCACCACTACGGCATTACAGTAACGTCCTGAACTGCCGAGCCCATAACAAAAACCTTTGTATTATTTCCCCCGCTATCCACGGGTATGAGAAAGAAACCTTTGTCTCCTGTATCGGCCTTAGACAGAAAAAATCCCTTTTTCCAGGGAAATTCTCCCTCAACAAATCCCACCATGGATTCCCCGTCCTTAAATCGAACAAAAACCTTTCGTCCTATACTTTTCCCAATGCCATAGGCCTTTCTGTCTCTATATTCCCTGTCACCCTCAAAGGTCTTTACAAAGAAAAGAGCTTTAAGCTTTTCGGCAGGAATCGTATGTTCCTTTTTGTTTTTGGCTTCCCTTAGTTTAACTATACTCGAAGAAACTGAGAAATCCTTAAGATAGCCTTTCAGTGTTTTGCCGTCATTGAATCTTACAACGACTTTCGGATCCTTCATTTTCTCATCTGTCAACATATCCTCGGCAGTTGGTCACCGGAGAGCATCTCCACTATTCTTGTCCCGCCTACCGATGTTTTCAACAGAACCATACCAGAAGGTGAGGCCTGAACATATCCGATCAAACAGGCGTTCCTTCCAACTTTATGCCTCTTCATGGTCTTTAAAACAGAATTCGCAACAGATGACTCCACAATTGCCACGAGTATTCCTTCATTCGCGACATAAAGGGGATCAAGGCCCAGCAGTTCGCATGCACCTCTCACGCCCGGCGGCACAGGGATCAAATCCTCTCTGATGACAACACAATAGCCTGAATCTGCTGCAATCTCCTTCAGCGTTGTGGCAAGACCTCCCCTCGTAGGGTCTCTCATCGCATGAATCTTCTTTGTCTTTCTCAGCATATCTTTCACAAGACCGTTGAGCGGGGCGGTATCGCTCAGAACCGGGGGATTGAAACTCAGACCATTTCTCTCTGCGATGACAGAAATGCCGTGGTTTCCTATAGGTCCGCTCAGGATGACCTTATCACCGGGTTTAACTTTTTTAGGTGCTATATCAACACCATCTCCGATGATCCCGACTCCTGAAGTGTTTATGAATATTCCGTCGGCTTTCCCTTTATTTACAACCTTTGTATCTCCGGCTACGATCTTTACAGACGCTTTTTCCGCTGCTTTTGACATGGAAGAGAGAATTTTTCTTAGATCGTCTATGGGAAACCCTTCTTCCAGAATGAGGCCTGCTGTCATATAAAGTGGCATCGCACCTACCATTGAAAGATCATTTACCGTGCCGTATACGGCGAGCTCTCCGATGTTGCCCCCTGGGAAGAAGATAGGAGAGACTACGTAAGAATCTGTGGTCAACGCAAACTTTCCTTTATTAAGACCTCTAAGGACAGCGGAATCATTAAGGGTTTTGAGCTCAAATTGAGGGACAAAATACTCTCGGATTAATTGGTACATCAACTTTCCACCACTGCCGTGACCGAGAAGAATACGCTCCATAAAACCTCCAAATTATTTGTTATTTTAGCATACTGAGTAACATATTCGGTAGTATATACTTTTAAGGTGGGATCCACATTTCTGACAGGAACAAAGGTAGTTCAGCGGCGCACTTTGGCCCCACCCTTACCTTCCATTCAGTCAATCTTTCGATCTCCCCCTTGATGGAACCTGCGAGGCCGGGGATGATCATTTCTCTTCTCTTCAGTCTTCCTTCCAAACCTGTATCTCGTAAAGCCTCACTTACTCTTTCCGCTGTCAGCGTCTGAAAGATCATGGCCATATCAACTGTATTGCCGTCAGTATCAACAAACACCACAAAGAAAGGGCATAAGGTTGTGCTTAAAACAAGCAGCAGGACCTGCTCGGTGTATTCATTATTACCTGAAATCAGTACTAAAGATTCTGGGTTCGGGCTATTCAATTCAACGAGTCCTGTTTGAGCCGGTCTTGGATGCACAAGAAGGGGAACCTCAGGCCACAAGTATTTTATCTTTTCTATCGCTTCAAAGGCATGAGCTTTGTTTCTATCAATCAGGGAACAGTCCCGAGGTTCTCTTTCTTTCTTTTTGAGGGCTTCGATAAATTCAGCGCATGAAAGATAGCCGCATTTCGCGCAGTCATCCCTCTCGAAGTACCTGAGAAAATTTACTTCATTTATGTATAAGTCTGCGGACGACACAATAACATACTAACTAAGAACCGCCGGTAACAGAGCAGCTAATGCCGACTTTAAAAGGGGTTTAGTCTAATGAATCACTCCCGAATACTTATAATATGCCGCACAACTTCCTTCAGTACTCACCATGCATGCGCCAACCGGATGTTCCGGCGTGCAGGCCTTTCCGAAGAGCCGACAATCTGTCGGTATCTTAATACCCCTCAACACCTGTCCACACTGACACCCTTTTGGTTCCGGCGCATCAGGAATTTCAACATCAAAAACCTGTTTGACATCCCGCCGGTTCACTTTGTCTCTCAGCTTAAGTCCGCTGCCGGGAATGACACCGATTCCCCTCCAGTTTGCATCACAGAGTTCGAAATATTCATCAATCAGGGATACTGCCCTTTGATTGCCTTCCTTCTTTACGACTCTCGTATACTGGATTTCTACGTCAGCTCTATTGTCCACCAACTGCTGGAGTAACATCATAATAGCCTGAAGTATATCCCCGGCCTCAAATCCTGTAATAACCGACGCTATCTTGTAATTCGTTGCAATGAATTCGTAAGGTTTGCTGCCGATTATTGTGCTCACATGACCGGGCAGAATAAAACCGTCTATCTTTAAATCAGGTGAGTCAAGCAAGGCTTTCAGAGCCGGGGGAACGATCTTGTGAGCAGAGTATATGTAAAAGTTTCTGATGCCTGCCCTTTCGGCTTCCATGAGCGTTCCCGCAACAGATGGTGAAGTAGTTTCAAAACCGGTTGCAAAAAATACGACGTTCGTGTCTTTATTATCCGCTGCCATCTTCAATGCGTCTATTGGCGAATAGACTATGCTTATGTTTGCACCTTCTGCCTGTGCATGGAAAAGAGACTTTTTACTTCCCGGTACCCTCATCATGTCACCAAATGTTGCAAGAACGCTGCCGTTAAGCTTTGAGATCGCTATGGCTGCGTCAACATCCTTAATAGGTGTCACGCATACAGGACAGCCCGGCCCGCTGAGCAATCCTATCTCTTTCGGTATCACATCTCTAATGCCGTGTCTGAAGATTGCCACGGTGTGAGTGCCGCAGACTTCCATGAGCTTTACCGGTCTACCGATCTCTTTCACCAGCCCCTTTATTTTCTCAATCACTTTTTTCATCATTTACTCCTTGTATTAAGAATTCTGAGACTCTTGAGACTCGTTGAGACATATTGAGACACACTTTAGACTGAAGATTGCTGGATGTCTTTTAATCTCCGTGTATCTCCATTGTGTCTCATTCAATTCCTGCCTTTATCCTTTCCCTAATAATATACGCCTGGCCGAGGGATATCCCTGCATCGTTAGCCGGTACCTTTTCGTGGATATGCGCTCTAAGCCCTTCCGATTGAAGACCCGGTAATGCTTTTTCAAGAATATACATATTCTGGAAAACCCCCCCGCATAACGCAACATCATTTATTCGATAAACAGAGGAAAGCCTCTTTGCAATTTTTATAATAACGGAAATTACTGTATTATGGAATTTCGATGAAATAATTCCTCTGTCCACACCGTCTGATAAATCTTCCACAATTTTCAAAATCGTGCACGAAAAATCGATCTCCATTACGTCTTTAATTTTTATATCCACCGGATACTCTTCGCCAACATCAGGTCTTGTCACCGCCTCAAGAGCGATCGCTGCCTCTCCCTCGAATGTATTCTTGTCGCATACGCCCATGATGGCAGAAACTGCATCAAATAACCTGCCCGCACCTGATGCGAGAGGTGAAAACTGCCCTACTTCAAGAATCTTCAACACATCTTTTATTTTTTTGTCGCCATATCTTTTAAGAAACCCGAGAGACTTAAGATATGACAGCGTATTTTTGCCTGCTGCGTCCTTCACAAAACTCACGGCCATTCTCCATGGCTCCCTCACCGCAACCTCTCCGCCGGGAAGCGGAACATACCTGAAATGCCCAACCCGCTCAAAGCCTTTGATATCGGCGATCAGAAATTCCCCGCCCCAGAGGTTTCCGTCGGTGCCATAACCCGTGCCGTCGAAGGAAATGCCGATTACCTTTTCCTTTATTCCTTTTTCGGCCATCACCGATGCAATATGAGCATAATGGTGCTGAATACCGATCTTCTTGATGCCATCCTGCCTCATAGCCCATTGTGTGGAAAGATACATTGGATGGAGGTCATAAGCAAGGGCCACGGGCTTCACTCTATAAACATCTTTCAAATTCTTGAGGCTTTCTTCAAAGAACATCAGCGTCTCATAATTTTCCATGTCCCCTATGTGCTGGCTCGGTATCGCAAAGCTTCCTTTGGTAAGAGTAAAAATATTCTTTATGTCGGCGCCGGTTCCAAGGACGTCGGGCCCGTCCTCGTGAAGGGGTATCGGGTCAGGTACATAGCCTCTGGAACGTCGAATGAAGGACAGTGATAAGTGACGGGTGAAAGAAGCTGAGCCAGTAATCCCTCCCGGCCCCCCTTTAGAAAAGGGGGGTGGGGGGGGATTTGAATTGCTGGGGTCTTCTATCACTGCTTTTGTCTCAATGTTCATCACCTTCAAAACAGAATCATCTGTCCGCATGAAAATGTCCCTATTGTGAATGAGAAATGCATCCGCAATGTCTGACAACCTTGAAACAGCCTCCTCGTTATCAACGACAATAGGCTCCTCAGAGATATTCCCGCTCGTCATCACGAGGGCATCGAAATTAGTTGTAAAGACTTTATTCAATAGTTCGTTCGTGTCATTGCAAGCTGCCGAAGGCAGCGTGGCAATCTCTTTTTTAGATTGCTTCGTCGCTTTGCTCCTCGCAATGACGGTTTTCGTATAACCTGCAAGGGTGGGAGAACCGGGGTTAGAAACTTTACCAAAGGGGAACCCAATGGGGGTCGGATAATAAAAAAGCAAATAATGCAGCGGCGTATAAGGAAGCATGAAGCCAATGTACGGGTTCTTTGGCGATATAGCCTCGGGTAAGCTGTTTTTCAATTTTTTGAGAAGAACGATAGGCCGTTTGTTTGAGGTCAGGACAATTCGTTCTTGTTCAGATATTTCACAAAACTTCCTGATCGTCTCGATGTCGGGGGCCATGAGTGCAAAGGGCTTGTTGCTTTTCCTTTTTTTCAGTCTCAGCCTCTCCACTGCTTCTTTATTGGTTGCGTCACAGGCAAGATGGAAACCGCCGAGTCCCTTAATCGCGACAATCTTACCCTCTTTTAGAAGTTTTATTGTTCCTTCAATTGGGGAATGTATATTTTCAAATCCCCCCTCACCCCCCTTTTCCAAAGGGGGGGATGAATAATGTCCCCCTCGTTTAAGGCTTCCTTCTTTTAATCCTGCTCGGAAGGGTCTCAACGAACTCTTAATCCTCTTTAATCCCCCTTTCATAAAGCCTTCTTCTTTTCCCACTTTCATAAAGCCTTCTTCTTTTCCCACTTTCATAAAGGGGGATGAAGGGGGATTACTTTCACCCTTTACCACCAATTCAACCTGTGGGCCACATACAGGGCAGGCGTTTGGCTGTGCATGAAACCTCCGGTTTTCCGGATCATGATATTCTCTGTCGCAATCAGGACACATCTTAAATACTGCCATAGTGGTATTCGGCCTGTCATAGGGAACAGATTTTGTAATCGTATATCTCGGCCCGCAATTCGTACAATTTATAAACGGATACAAATATCGTCTATCATTATTATCCATCAATTCCCTGAGACAATCGTCACAGATCGATACGTCGGGAGAAACAAGTGTAAAACTTCCCTCATCTTTGCTCTCCCTTATTTGAAAATCAGGATAGCCGTAATGAGGTAGGGAAGCAACATCAACACTCATAATCTGCGAAAGAGGCGGGGCTTCTTTCTTAAGCCTCTCGAGGAAAGCAGAGTTATTATCCCCTTCTACCTCGATTGTAACTCCCTCAGATGAATTGAGTACAAATCCTTTGAGGTTCAAGGATTTGGCGAGGCTATATACAAATGGTCTGAAACCAACACCCTGGACAATGCCTTTAACGGATATTCTTAATCGTGAGTTCACTAATTGATTATTTAAAATAAAAGAGACTTAGAGACTCTTTGAGACTTGTAGAGACTCATTGAGACTGAAGAATGCTGAATTGTCTCCAGTCTTCATTTTGTCTCTATATGTCTCCACGAGTCTCTATCGGACTCCAGTCTCTACCGCGTCTCTATGAGTCTCTATCACTCTCTATCAGTCTCTATTTTATCTCTATGAATCTCTATTGAGTCTCAACAAGTCTCTACTAAGTCTTTACTTCACCAGCGACCGTACCCACCCTGTCCATGCACTTATCCCCTCGCCTGTCTTGCACGAGACCTCAAATATATTGAGCTGGGGATTGAGGGAGAGTGAATCCTTTCTTATCTTTGCCAAATCTGCATTTGTATAGGGCAGGAGGTCAATTTTATTTAATATGAGCGCAGATGATTCCTGAAACATCAGAGGATATTTCAAAGGTTTATCGTCGCCCTCTGCTATGCTGAGAAGCATAACCTTCATATCCTCGCCAACCTTGAACTCCGCAGGGCAGACGAGATTTCCCACATTTTCTATGATGACCAGATCAAGATCTTTAAGGGGGAGATCGCCTATAACCTCGTTAATCATATTTGCATCCAGATGACAGGCGCCCCCGGTATTAATCTGAACAACAGGTATACCGAGATTTTCTATTCTCTGTGCGTCATCGGTGCCTGCGATATCACCTTCTATAACACCCACCTTCAATTTGCCCTTGAGTTCTTTGATCGTCCTCTCGATAAGCGATGTCTTGCCAGCGCCAGGTGCGCTCATGATGTTCATTACATAAACGTTTGCATTTTTGAAAATCTTTCTGTTTTCCGCGGCGATCCTGTCATTAGCTTCCAGTATCTGCGTTACTACCCTAACCTTCATCAAAATACCTCCATCTCCTCTACATTTAATTCCCGGCCTGTATCGATCCGCAATGACATACTTCCGCATGCCGGGCACGATATGACATAAGCTTCTTCAACAATAAAATGATTCTTACAACCATTGCAAAACCCGCTGACAGGTACTTCATCGATGGTGAGGCTTGCCTTCTCGGCAATAGTACCGATCTTCAAAGCTTCAAAGGCAAAAAGGAGAGAATCGGGCATAATTCCTGAGGCTTTACCTATCTTGACCGTTATTGACTCTATACCCTCATAGCCTCCTTCCTTACATTTTTCTATAACGATATCGAGCAATCCCTGAGCGATACCAACCTCATGCATTAGGCTCCTTAGATAACCTCTCTTTCTCTTTCTCGTAAGCTTCCTTACCTGCCTCGATTGCGGTTGTTATGATAGTTTTCTTCTCACTAACGAAATCCTTTCCTTTATGCACTCCGGCCGTTATCTTCTCTTTGACATCTCCCGCATAATCTTTTGCCTTTTCCCGCACGTCATCGGTGAATTCTCTGATCCGACGTCTGGTCTCAATGCCGGATTGCGGGGCTAAAAGCAGCGCGATACCTGCTCCCACAAGCCCTCCGAGCAGAAATGAAAGAAGTATGCTTCCTGTACTGTATCCACCCTCTTCTCTCATGTTCCTCCTCCTTTCTTAGAAAAAAGATTATTCACTAAAACTCCAAGCCCTGCCCTCACGCCTGCTTTCAAGCCTGATGCCTTTACTGCGGCCGATGAAGATAAAGCTTCGATTGCGCCACTTGCCCGTTTTACGTCAGCAGCCGCATCCCTTAATGCGCCTGACAGTAATTTAATATCCGACGTAATCGTGTTAAGGTCATCAGAGACGCGTTTAAGGCTGCTCAAAGTCTGCTGTAATTCTTCCAGGGTGGGTTTAAGCGATCCCTCAATAGTTTTAAAAAAATCATTAATAGAACGGACTGTTTTTCTTAATTCCGTGATCAGAGAAATTACAAAAGCGGAGGTTATTACCACGGCAAGAGCTATTATAATTGCCCAGGTTTGATTCATAACCTATTATAACAGATTGATCGGGCCGAAAGAAGTACAACCTTCTATCGGCATTTCGCGACGTCAAATGGTGCGTTTGATGGGCTCAAATTCATATGTTATTCTATTAGCTACTAATTTATGAATGATGAATTTTATATCAGGCGAACCTTGCGGATCGCTTCAAAAGCCCGGGGCATGACAAGTCCCAACCCGATGGTCGGCGCTGTAATCGTCAAAAAAGGAGAGATAATATCGGAAACTTATCATCTGAAACCCGGTACTCCTCACGCCGAAGCACTCGCCATAGCGAAGGCAGGTAGGGATGCAAGGGGCTCGACGCTTTATGCAAATCTAGAGCCCTGCTGCCACACGGACAAGAGGACTCCTCCGTGCACTAAAGCCATCATAAATGCAGGCATCAAAAAGGTCGTTGTGGCTATGACCGATCCTAATCCAAAAGTTGCAGGGAAAGGGATAGGAGAGCTTCAAGAAGCGGGCATCGCAGTGAAATCGGGCATTTTAGAGCGTGAGGCTGCGATTCTTAATGAATTTTACATTAAATATATAACATCTAAAAAGCCGTTCGTGATATTGAAAGTCGCCATGACCCTGGATGGAAAGATCGCTACGCCTGAAGGACAGTCGAAGTGGATAACAGGTGAGAAGTCAAGGAGAGTCGTTCATCATTTAAGAAGTTCTGTCGATGCGGTTATGACCGCTATTGGCACAGTAAAGGCTGATGATCCCCGGCTCACTTCAAGGATTAAAGGGGGGAGAGACCCGAAAAGAATTGTCATCGATCCGAATCTCGAAATACCTCTGGATGCAAGGATACTGCAGACACCTCCGGAGACGATGATAGTCACGAAAACTGTGAATCCAAAGTCTAAACTTATTGAGAAACCAGGAATCAAAATTATCCATTACAAAGAGAGCCTCGATCTTGACTGGCTCATGAAGAAACTTGGTGAAATGAGCATTACGTCCTTGTTGATTGAAGGCGGCTCGTCATTGAATGCCCGCGCCCTCAAAGACGGCATTGTGGACAAGATAATGTTCTTTGTTGCACCGATCATAATCGGCGGAAGAGAATCCTTTCCTGCAGTAGGCGGTAAAACTTACAGGAAACTCGAAGATGCTTACAGAATAAGAGAAATGAAAGTGAAAAGAATTGGGGAAGACCTCCTGATTGAGGGTTATCTGACAAATCCCTCATGAGAAAAACTTCTGATGCCTATCATTCGGGTTCCTGCGGTGTCGGTTTTGTCGCGGATATACACGGAACAAGGAGCAACCAGATTGTCAGATGGGGAATCGAGGCCGTCAAGAACCTTACGCACAGGGGGGCTGTTGGCGCGGATGGGAAAACAGGGGACGGCGCGGGAGTCCTATTCGAGATTCCGGGACAGTTCTTCCTGAACGAAATAAACAGACTCGGCTACCGGATTTCGCATATCGACAACCTTTCTGTGGGTTTCTTTTTTCTCTGGAAAGATATTGAACCTGAAATCGGGAATATTCTGAAGAATCAGGGATTTAAAATCGTCGGCTGGAGGGATGTCCCCACCTTTGACAGTGCCCTCGGTGAATCGGCTCTTTCGACAAAGGCAAACCTGAAGCAATTGTTTCTTGATGCAGAAACTATAGAACCCGAAAATAGAGAACTAAGGCTTTATCTTTCAAGGAAACTGGTCGAAAGAATGTACGGTGATTCGGTCTATGTCTCGTCTTTATCTTCAAAGACTATCGTTTATAAAGGTATGCTTGTTGCCACAAACCTCGACTGGTTTTATCCAGACCTGAAAAGTGCGGAGATCAATTCTTCCTTCTGTATTTTTCACCAGAGATTTTCCACGAACACTTTTCCAGAGTGGTCTATGGCCCAGCCCTTTCGGATTCTTGCGCACAATGGAGAAATCAATACGATCCGTGGAAACAGAAACTGGATGGTAACCATCGCTCAGGCCTTAGAAAATAAAAAAGCGGGTATCGATAGTGAGATGATAGATCCGATCATATCCTTCGATGAAAGCGATTCGGCATCACTTGACAGGATAATCGAACTTCTTTTGCTTTCAGGATTTTCTCCGGAACACGCCATCAACATGTGCATACCCCCGGTTCCTGCCTGTTATGATTTTGCGGATAATGCACAGCGTGAGACAGTAGAGTCTTTCCTTGAGTATCAGTCTCTCCTGATGAAGCCCTGGGATGGGCCGGCAGCCATTGTTCTGACTGATGGCGACGCCGTCGTTGCCCACCTCGACCGAAATGGCTTGAGACCTCTCAGATATCTCTTAACCGAAGATGGACTCCTTGTTCTGGGTTCTGAGGTTGGCATGGTAGACCTAAGTGATCGAGTGATGAAGGAAAAAGGGAGGTTGGGTCCGGGTGAGACAATATCTCTCAATGTGAAAAAAGGCAGCCTCAGGTTCACGCCACAAATCCTTGCAGAACTTGCTGAACAAAAGCCTTATAAAGGATGGATTGACAGATTTCTCGTTAGGCTGGGGAAAAGTACGGTTGAGAACGTTGAAATTTCCTCCGGTTTGATCAGAAAACAGATCGTCTTCGGATACACATCAGAAGAAATTCAGACGTCTCTCAAAGTGATGGCTGAACATGGGAAGGAAATGACATTCTCCATGGGCGATGATACGCCTCTTCCATCTCTTTCAGAAAAACCTCAACTTCTCTTCAGATATTTCAAACAGCGGTTCTCACAGGTGACCAACCCGCCGATCGATCAGATCAGGGAAAGAATGGTCATGTCTTTGAGATTAAATCTCGGACATAAGTTGAATTTTCTTGAGGAGACGCCCGTTCACGCGAGGAGACTCCACCTGGACTCCCCTGTACTCTTTCCGAATCAGATCTGCGATATGGAGAAGCAGACAGTTTTCAGAGTTGACAGGATTCCGATAACTTTCATTAGATCTGCGGCTTACTCTCTTTCGGATGCTGTCAGAAGCCTCCAGGATAAAGCGGTTGAGTCTGTGAAACATGGTTCGGAGATTATCATTCTTTCGGACTCTGAGGTTTCAGAGAAAAAAGTTCCAATTCCCTGTCTTCTTGCGGTCTCGGCGTCCTTTAAGTCACTCAGAAGGGAGGGACTTGCTAACAGAGTAAGTCTGATTTTAGAAACCGGTGAAGCGCGGGACGTCCATCAAATGGCATGCCTCATAGGGTTTAATGCCTCTGCCATCTGCCCTTATCTTGCCTTGCAAACCATAAAGGAGGAGTGTAACAGGGGACATTTCAATGTCCCCTTTGAAAAAGCGGCTCTCAATTACAAGAAAGCTCTTGAAGAGGGACTTCTTAAGGTCTTGGCTAGGATGGGAATTTCGACCCTGAATTCTTACTACGGTTCTCACTTATTCGACAGCCTTTGTCTGAAAAGAGAATTTGTTGAGGAATTTTTCAGCGGAATATCCGTCAACATAGAATCGGATGGCATGACTGAAATTGAAGATTCGCTTTTGAAGAGGCATGCTTCTGCTTTTGAAAGTTCGGAACCTTCGCTTGACAGCGGAGGCATCATAAGATTCAGAAAAGGCGAAGAGCTGCATGCCTGGTCACCATCAACAGTGCTTGCATTAAAGAAATTCGTAAAAAGTGGGGATTACAACCTCTTTAAAGAATTCTCCAGCATATCTGATGAACGCCCGGTATTCATCAGACACCTGCTGACCTATAAAAAAGGGGATCCCGTCAGCATTGAGGAGGTTGAGCCAGAGGAGTCCATCTTGAGGCGTTTCTTCTCAGGCGCAATGTCTGTAGGAGCCCTGTCTCCCGAGGCCCACGAAACAATTGCAGAGGCCTGCAATATATTACGCATCAAGAGCAATAGCGGCGAAGGAGGGGAGGACCCGGAAAGATACTGGTCTATCAAAAATAGCGCAATAAAGCAGGTGGCCTCGGGAAGGTTCGGTGTCACACCGGCATATATCGCATCGGCCCTTGAACTGGAAATAAAAATCGCGCAGGGGGCAAAACCCGGGGAAGGCGGACATCTTCCAGCAAAGAAAGTTACCGAGTATATCGCAAAATTGAGGCACTGCCCGCCTTACGTTCTTCTCATATCCCCGCCGCCGCATCATGATATTTATTCAATCGAAGATCTCGCACAGTTGATAAACGACCTCAAGCATGCAAATCCAAAAGCAAAAATCTGCGTAAAGCTCGTTTCTGAATCAGGGGTTGGCACAGTCGCTGCCGGTGTCGCCAAATCCTATGCGGATATTGTGCAGATCAGCGGGTGCGAAGGAGGCACGGGCGCAGCGTACATAAGTTCCATTAAGAATGCAGGTAGCTACTGGGAAATCGGTCTTGCAGAGACCCAGAGGGTTCTGATAGAAAATGGCCTGAGAGAGCGCATAAAAGTCAGGGTTGACGGCGGTCTCAGGACAGGCAGGGACATAATTATCGCAGCTCTCCTGGGAGCTGAAGAGTTTGGATTTGGGACGGCCATGATGATCTCTGCCGGCTGTGTGATGGCAAGACAATGCCATCTGAATACATGTCCTACAGGAGTTGCGACGCAGGATGAGAAATTGAGAGCAAGGTTCAGAGGCAGTGTCCAATACATAATGACTTATTTCAGGGCTCTCGCTCGCGAAGTGAGAGAGAAGATGGCAGAGATGGGCGTCAGGCAACTGGACGAGATTATTGGGAGAACAGACCTTCTCAGCGAGGTTTATCACGGTGCAAAGAGGCTTAAAGTTAACACGCTTTGCCGGGGATTTGCGAAGAACGAACCGAGAATCTGCAGGATCCAGAGGAATGATAATCCATCTCCATCAATGAATGATACCCTTTTAGAGGATCTGTTGGACTTTGTCGAAAGGGCAGAGCCTGTGGAAAGAGAATATAGGATAAGTAACACAGACAGAAGCGTCCCTATAAAACTTAACTATTACATCGCTCTCAGATACCGCGATGAAGGCCTCCCTCTGGACACATTGAAGTTGACGTTCCGGGGTGTTGCGGGACAGAGCTTCGGAGCCTTCACCCACAAAGGACTCCATATCGTTCTAATAGGGGATGCCAATGACTATGTGGGGAAAGGGATGTTTGGCGGTAAGATAATAATTAAACCATCAAATTGTACTGAATCCCACAAGCACATGATAATCGGCAACACGGTTCTTTATGGTGCTACAGGTGGAGAATTCTACGCGGCTGGCAGGGCGGGCGAGAGGTTTGCTGTGAGAAACAGTGGCACAACAGCCGTAGTCGAAGGCACGGGGCACCATCTGTGCGAATATATGACAATGGGGACAGTGGCTGTTCTGGGAGAAGCGGGATGCAACGTCGGTGGCGGGATGACAGGCGGTGTCATATACATACTGGATGAGGATAACAGGCTTAAATCGAGGCTCAATGATTACTATGTCCGCTGCGGGAGACTTGAAGATTTAGGGGACGTGAACAAATTAAGGTCTCTGATAGAAAATCACCATAAATATACCGGCAGTTTAATAGCCGGCCAGATCCTTGATGATTTTGATTTTTGTCTGAAATATTTTAAGAAAGTTGTGCCACTCAGAAAGTAGGTTAGACCAGGGAGGAATCGATCCATGCCTCCAATTGTGCCTTTGGTAAGGCACCAGCGATATCACTTATTCTTTTTCCATTCCTGAATATCATAAAAGTGGGAGTGGCGCGGATATCATAACTTGCGGCCAGGTTTTGCTCATTATCTATGTTTATCTTGACGACCTTCAATATCCCCGCCCGATCGTGCGCTATCTCGTCCACCACTGGAGCTATGCCGCGGCAATGACCGCACCAGGAAGCCCAGAACTCCACAAGCACGTCTCCGGGCCACGACAGGACTTCACGCGCAAAATCTGTCGTTGATACATCAATGGGTCTTTTTGAATAATTAAGATGACTTTTACATTTTCCACATTTCGGATGCTCTCTCAAACGTTCAGCGGGCACTCTGTTAATCGCGCCGCAGTGATCGCATCGTAACATGACATTTCGCGGTGTCATATCATCTCCTGTCTGAAAATTCGTTCAAATTCTGACAGAGTAGGGAAATCACTGTAGTCCATTATTTCTTGAAATATGGCTGGATGCCGAAGAAACACAATGACGACACCTTGTAGAATTAATCCACGTCTTGCTTTCCATATAAGCACAATTGACGTCATCCCTATTCGTATATAAACAAAACGAGGTGCCATATAAATATCATGTCGATTTATTGTGTTTATGAGGTATTCAGGCATATTAATTTTCTTATTTTTGGACAAGTCTGTAGTGAAATGATATCACAAACTAAGACTCCACGAAAGGCATCCAAAATTTGAGGTAAGCGGGTAAAATTGTCGTCCCTCCTCTTTGTGATAAAATTTAGACCATATGAATCTCCTGAAAAATCAGCCTCCCAATCTAACCGCTGGGAGCCTTTGGAGCAATATCTGGGCAATGTCCTGGCCAATGTTCCTGATAATGATCTTCAACTTTCTTGTGGGCCTTGCCGATATTTATGTCGCGGGTCTGATAAGTGCTGGCGTGCAGGCGGCAGTCGGGTTCATAAGCCAACTCTTCTTCCTAACGATAATTGTTGCCAATGCCATCAGTATTGGCACGCTGGCTCTTATATCCAGGGCCGCTGGCGCTGGCAATCATGAATTGTCTGTAGAGATTTCGAAACAGTCCCTCATCTTAAGCCTCTTAATAGCGATAGGACTCACTTTTATCGGACTCGCCTTTCACAGGGAGATTATAGCTATGGCAGGATTCCCCGATGAGATCAAAGAGATATCCGAAAATTTTCTAAAGGTTTACGCACTCTCACTGGGGCCAAATTATATCCTGATCGTTTCAAATGCGATTTTCCGGGCCACCGGCGAGATCAAAAAACCTCTTCTGTCGATGTTCTTGGTGAGTCTGATAAATGTCATAGGCGATTTCGTGCTCGTCTTCGGCATCTTTCCGTTCCCCAGGTTAGGATATATCGGAATTGCCGTATCCACAGCCATTTCGGTGGCAATAGGGACATCTGTTAATCTTATCTTTTTCTCTGTCATGAGATGGAGGTCGCTTTACTCGCGACCATTAAAGATATCAACTGCAAAAATAAAAAAGATTATAAGCCTTGGCTGGCCGGCCGCGCTGCTGCAGATTGCGTGGAATGCGGGCAGCATCATACTATATAACATTCTGGCCAGGCTTGGCCAGGAAAGCATTGCTGCCATGGCCTCTCTCACGAACGGTCTCAGAATAGAAGCAATTATTTACCTTCCTGCCTTCGCCTTGAACATGGCTGCTTCAGTTTTGATAGGGCAGAATCTGGGAGCCGGAAATTCGACCCGGGCTGAAAGAATCGGATGGCATATAGCTTTTGCAGGCGCTGCTCTGATAAGTTTTATGGCTATTATAATTTTTATATGGGCTGAACATGTAGCTTCAGTATTCACCAGGAATTTGGCCGTGCTCGAAGAAACAACGCGTTATCTTCGCATCAACATGCTGTCAGAACCGTTCATGGCGTTGAGTGCTGTCCTCGGAGGAGGCCTTCAGGGTGCTGGCGATACTAAGGGAACCATGTGGATAATCGTGATTGCAATGTGGCTGATACGATTGCCCCTGGCATATATGCTTGCGCTGGCATTGGATTATGGTGCCACAGGTGTATGGATAGCAATGATCACCTCGATGGCAGTTCAGGGAATACTCATGACCTGGAGATTTCACAAAGGACACTGGAAGGAATTGAGGCTGGATTAGGAGGATAAATGCTAAGGCTTTTCAATACCCTGCAAAGAAAAGTGGAGACATTCCGGCCGGTTAACAAGCGTGTCGTGAAGATGTTTACTTGCGGTCCTTCGGTGTACCAGCGCGCTCATATCGGCAATTTCAGGACTTATTTATTCGAAGACGTGCTGGTGCGATACCTTGAATATTGCGGCTTCAATGTTCAAAGGGGAATGAATTTTACTGATATAGAGGATAAATCTATCAGGGAGGCTGAAAAAAAGGGGACTACTGTCAAGCAACTTACCGGTGAGAATATCAGAACGTTTATTCAGGAAATGAAACTCCTGCGCATGAAGATCCCTGACTATCTGCCAAGGGCATCAGAATGTGTGGAGGAAGCCGTGGATATCATTGAGCAACTCCTCAAACGGAAGATCGCTTATTGGCACAGAGGGAATGTCTATTTTGATCCACTGAAATACCCCGGCTTTGGGAGGCTTTATGGCCTTGATTTGTCAAAATGGCCATCAAAAAAAAGGAGATTCCATAAAGACACCTATCCTGGCATGCAATGGAACCTCGGGGATTTCGTACTCTGGCACGGCTATAAAGAAGGTGACAGATTTTACTGGAACACGAGGATAGGAAAAGGAAGACCCGCCTGGAACATCCAAGACCCGAGCATGATAATTAAATACTTCAATGAGATACTGTCTATTTATTGCGGCGGGATTGACAATCTATATCGTCACCATGATTATACGATGGCGATTCTTGAGTCGGTGCTGGCATATCCAGTGTCACGATATTGGCTTCACTGCCACCATCTCTACATAGACGGCCATAAGATGTCCAAAAGGAAGGGTAATGTACTTTACACAGACATGCTTCAGAAAGAGGGCTATAATATTTCTGAGATAAGATTTTTCCTCATATATGGCCATTATCGTGAGAGGCTGAATTATACGAGAAAAGGAATGCATGCGACTGCCAATGAACTAAAGTGGTTGAAATATCGCGTCAACAAAATTTCGAAAAAGGCGAGGTCAGCTCAGGGAACCGTAAAAGGAATTGCCCAGAAATTAAGGAAAGTATTTTCTGAAAGAATGGATGACGACCTAAATGTGAAAGGTGCTTTTGAGGGACTCCGGAAGATAATTTCGGATTTTGATATTTCCGAAACCGGTTCCAGAGAGGCATCGGATATAATAAGAACCCTGAAAAGTATAGATCAGGTTTTAAATGTTATTTTTTAGTCTGTACAGTCCAGAATAAAAAAGTTAATCGGAGGCTCCAAATGGCAAAGAAATTCAAAGACGCTTCTTCGTGCTGGAAGGTGATATTATCCGATGTGTCCCGGAACAGAGGACTTCTCTCAATCATTGAGAAGTTCGCGCGCGAGAATGCTCAACCCTCAAAAATCGTCTTTGGAACATCAGGATGGCGAGGCGAGATAGGCACTGATTTCACTTTTAACAATGTACGAATAGTGACTTCGTCAATTATCGAAATGTTCAAAAGCCAGGACGCTGCGGTCATGGCTGCACTCGGGGTGAAAGATTTTGCAGAGATTAAAAAACGCGGAGTGATTGTGGGCCATGATAATCGTTTTCTTGGTTCTGACTTTGCTATGGAGGTTCTGGGACTTCTCCAGAAGGAAGGAATCAAAACCTGGTATGCCGGGGAAGCGCCCACGCCTGAGTTCTCGACAGGGATCGAAATGCTCAATGCCTCTTGTTCAATAAATCTTACACCTTCTCACAATCCGGCCAATTATGCCGGATTCAAATTCAATCCGTCAGACGGAGGACCGGCAGGCTCTGAAATCACATCAACGATAGCCGGGATAGCGAATGCGATGATGGCGAAATCCGGTGCAATTCAGCCGGCGTATCCTAAAAGGGTGGAAAAAATCGATCTGACAGACCTCTATATTAGATTTATAAAGGAGAGAAGAACGCTCGATATAAAAAAGATCTGCGATTTCGTCAAAAATGAAGACTATATCATCTGCATCGATCATATGCACGGAGCAACGCGGGGTCGAATACAGAGGATACTCGGTGAGAGCGAAAAAATAAAATATCTGAGGACAGAAGATGACGTTCTTTTCGGCGGTATTGCACCTGAACCTTCCGAAAAGAACATGCAGGGTATTGAGAGCATATTTGAGAGGAGCGGCTGTAGGTTCAAACTGGGCGCCGTTATGGATCCCGATGGAGACCGTATACGCCACGCGGACGGAAACATGCAGATTCCTATGAATTATTTTGGCGCACTGGCATTCCACTTCCTGCATGTTTTCAAAAAAATGGATGGAATCGTGACAAAATCAGTAGGCACCAGTAATTTTGTAAATGCAATCGCCGATAAACTCGGAGTCCCTGTGAGGGAAACAAAAGTAGGATTTAAAAACTTCAGGCCCTATATGCTGAAAACATCAAAGGAAAGAGCGTTAATCGCCTTCGAAGAGTCTGACGGCATATCAGCGTACAATCATACTCTCGAAAAAGATGCGATCTTCGGCCTGCTCCTTGCTGTTGAGATGGTTGCTGTCACAGGGAAGAATTTGAGCGAATATCTGAAGAACTTAATGGATGAATTCGGTTACTTTTACCCGGAGCGCTCGGGAATATCAGTTGACCCTTCTCTGGTTGGCAGACCTCTGATTGAGAGACTTGGAAAAATCCATGAACAATTTAGAAGAGGAACTACTGTTAAAGTCGGCAGAGAAGAGAGATCCATAAGAGATGTAATAACCGTTGACGGCCTCAAGCTGGTCTTCGATGACGGATCGTGGCTTATGATCAGACCTTCGGGAACCGAACCAAAGGTCAGATTTTATATTGAATCAAGGACAGAGGAGGGCAAAAAAGCGGTGTTTCAGCTTGCCGAAAAGATAACGAGAGACGCAATAAAAATGGCAGAGGACCGATAGATGAGCTCATCACCGGCTGTCATCTTCTGGTACCCAATGAAAAAAGTGGTTCCCTGATTAATTCGCCGTGACAGACAGGGCATCTGCCGGGTTTTTTCAGTCTGTCCCTCTTTCTAAAAACAAATCCGCATTTTCTGCAGGACGCAGGGCTTATTTTGAAAGGAAGCTTCTTTTTGTTGAAGGCCAGCTGTATATGTTCAAGATGGTCGTAGACCTCTTTTTCCGAAACACCGACTTCCAGAGATATTTCTCTGGCAGAAAGAGTTCCGCCCTCAAGCAGAGAGATTATCCTCTGCCTTATCGTTTCATGTCTTTCGACTGGGGTGAAGGCTTTCTGAAATTTCTTTTTCTTCATGACGAAGGTCTCTATTTGAGCCCTTCGAGAAATTCCCAACTGATTGATATAAGCCGATTGACAGGTGATGCAAAAAATAAAATCCCCCAAAAACAGTCGATAAAACCTTGATATAAAGCCTCACGGGAGCAAACATGTCAAA
>JBFLXE010000013.1:0-30429 GCA_040757455.1 Nitrospirota bacterium | reverse complement strand
GAGACATATTTCTTAAATATTTCTTGAAGGTCGATTATGGCGAAGGAAAAGAGAATAGAACTTGTAAGGGTTGAACCAACAAGGGCTCTTTCAGGCAAGACCAAAACAAAAGGAGGTAAATATGTCAGTAATTGAGGTTGAAGGAAAAAAGATCGAATTAGACGAAGATGACTTTCTTGTTAATTTTGAGGACTGGAATGAAAAGGTAGCCTGTGCGATTGCAGACAGATTGGGTGTGAGCAAGACATGTCCTCTTACAAAAGAAAGGATGGAAATTATAAAGTTCATGAGGGAATATTACAAAAAGTTTAATGCATTTCCTGTTCCACGTTATATATGTTTGAATGTACACCAACCAAAGAATTGCACCTATGAGGAGTTTTTTGACCCTCTTAGCGCATATAAGATTGCAGGGCTTCCCCGGGTAGTAGCTTACGGAGAAATATTCGACGAAATAAGAAAACTCAAGTAACTTTTAAAAGTTGCAGATAAAAATTAAAGACTTTATTTAATGACGCAAGGAGGCTTGTCGACAGGTGTGTAAAAAGCATTAGGCGGCCTCATTTCAATTGCCTTTATTTCATGCTTGATTACGCCATCGACAAACTTTATTCCTTTATAGACATCATGCAATAACCAGTATCCCTTTAAGGAACGGAAGCTCTTCTCCACAACCTGAAGGAGCTTCCAGATCATCGCCGTTGCGTTTTGCACTTTCTTGAATTCGCCATGGGCTTAAGAAATTCCTCAAGGAGAACTTCTCACACAGCCTCTTTACTGGTCCCGACTTTGCTAAACAAGAACTCTCGGAATATATTTAAGTCATGCAAAACCCTGGACTCAATACGATAATTGAAAAGGTGATCGAGGCACACGGTGGTTCAGCTTGCTGGACTAGTCTTGAGGCGCTGAGTCTCAAACTTATTGTTTTGCGCTAAACTATATATAAAATATTGACACTGGTAGCATCTTATGGGAATCAAACTATATAGCGAACCAATACTGGAAAACGCTGTTATGATAGTGGGTTGGCCGGGCATCGGCAACATTGGGCTTATTGCGGTCGACACGCTGAGAGAAATAACAGAGGCAAAAGAATTCGGGGAAATCGAGAGCATGGAATTCTTTCCACCCAAGAAGGTGATCATCAGGTCCGGTCTCATAGAGAATCTCGAGTTCCCGACAAATAAATTTTTCTATAAAAAGCACAAGAAGAACGATTTGATATTCTTTATTGGCGAGGAACAGCCCAGAAAGCAAAGCAGTTCAGGCTATGCCGAAGGGGCCGAAGCATACCGAATGGCAAACCTTGTTCTGGATGTAGCTGAACAGTTTGGATGCAAAAGGATCTATACATCAGGAGCTGCCGTATCCTTTATCCACCATACTATGGTATCCAGAGTTTGGGCGGTACCGAATACCAAGAGACTTATTCAGGAGATAAAAAGTTTTCCGAATACCATTCTGATGTCAAATATTGAAGACAGGGCCGGTCAGGGTTTTATATCCGGGTTAAACGGTCTCCTGCTGGGGGTAGCGAAGAAAAGGGGATTCGAGGGAATCTGCCTTATGGGAGAAATACCAGTCTATTTTCAGGGTTTGCCCATTCCATATCCAATGGCCTCGAAATCTGTACTCAAGGTATTCAGCAGAGTCCTTGAGATCAGAATTGATTTCTCCCAATATGATGAAGTTTATCGAGATATTGAGAAGAAAATAGAGGACATATATGATCAGATCCCTTCTTATTTCAAAGATCAGATCGAGAGACTGCGGGATGCCAGTCTTCAGAGAGAGGTTGAATTGGAACCGATGACTGAAGAAAACAGAAAAAAATTATGGGATGAGATCTCGGATTTTCTAAAAAAAGGGGACGGAAGCAATGAAGAAGCAGGATGATGTCATGTCCTCACACCTGTCTGAAAATCTATTCCTTCTTGTCGGTTGGAACGGGGATACGGGAAAAATCGCGCCTTCGGCACTCGATTTTCTTAATGTGACATTCGCTGGCCGGAAATTCTTCACTATCGATCCTTCGGGGTTTTTCTCGTTCGAGGGAGTTGCCGTTCAGGAAGATTGCATACAGTTCCCCGAGAGCGCATTTTTTTCTTGCCAGAAAAAGGACCTGTTTTTTTTTAAATCTGACGAACCTGAGCATGAACAATACAGGTTTCTGAACATATTGCTGGAAACCGCTTCGCAAACTGGACAGATAACTGAACTTCACACTATTAATGGAATGGTTTCTCAAATCGCGCATACAGCTCCACGGAGAATGTTTGCTGTATTCAATAGACCCGAATTACACAATATGCTTGAGACCTATAATCTCGAAGGCCTGACATGGGAAGGCCCACCAGCCATTAGCAGTTTTCTCCTGTGGTTAGCCTGGAAAAAAGAGATTCCCGGATTGAGCCTCTGGATTGAGGTTCCCTTTTATTTGGCCTCCGTGGAAGATTTTCAGGCGATCAAGCTTGCACTGTCTTTTTTCGATCAGAGGTTTAATCTGAACCTTGACCTCAGCGAACTCAATTCAAAGATCATCGAGCAGAACGAAAAGATTGAACGGTTAAGAATCAAGAACAAGGAACTCGATAAATATCTTGGCCTCCTTGAAAGTGGCCTTGGCTTGAAAGACGAAGTGAAGATAAAACTCATCCGCGACATTTATATGCACCTTAAAAAAGACACATAATTTAATTTCCTATTCCATACACGGTCATAAAGATCTACTATACTTTCTGTTATACTTTTATTATGAAAAATCAAGAAATTTCGAAGATTTTTAATGACATCGCTGACATGCTTGAAATAAAGAATGAAAACCCTTTCAGGGTGAGGGCTTACAGACGGGCGGCGCTTAACATCGAAGGACTCACGAAGGATGTGGCCGAGATGTCCAGAGAGGCACTCATGAAGATTCCCGGGATAGGTCAAGATCTCGCCGGTAAGATAGAAGAATATCTTAAAACGGGTAAAATTCAGTCTTATGAAGAGCTGAAAAAAGAAGTTCCAGAAGGCTTGAGCCTTTTGCTTTTAGTCCCAAGCCTCGGCCCTAAGACAGCCAAGCTACTCCATGAAAAATTAAACGTGAGGAATCTCGCTGATCTGGAACGTCTCGCCCGTGACCATAGACTCAGCGGGCTGCCGGGGATAAAGGAAAAGACGGAGGAGAACATCCTCAAAGGAATTGAGATGCTCAAGAGGGGGATGGAAAGACAGCCTTTGGGCAGGGTGCTTCCTCTGGCGAATGATATTTTTGATCACCTGAAGAAAAAGGCTCCTGTAAAAAATATCAGCATCGCAGGAAGTCTGAGAAGATGGAAGGATACAATAAAGGACATTGACATACTTGCTACATCTGCTAATCCAAAAGCTGTTATGGATGTCTTTGTCCACCTACCCCATGTCAAAGAGGTCTTGATGCGGGGTCCCACAAAATCAAGCATGATAACGCGCGATGGCCTGCAGGTCGACCTTCGTGTGGTGGAAGAGGAAAGTTTCGGGGCTGCTCTCGCCTATTTCACAGGCAGCAAGGCACACAATATCAGGCTCAGGGAAATGGCGGTCAAGGCGGGTCTTAAGATAAATGAATACGGGATATTCAGGGAAAAAGACAATAAGAAGATTGGCGGCGAGAAAGAGGAGGATGTTTACAGAATTCTTGGCCTTCCTTATATTCCGCCTGAATTGAGGGAGGACTGGGGTGAGATAGAAGCTGCCCTTGAAGGAAGACTTCCTCACCTTATTGAACTGAAGGATATCCGGGGCGATCTGCATGTGCATACAAAAAGAAGTGACGGTAGCCATGATTTCGATGAACTGATTGATGCTGCCAGGAAAAAGGGATATGAGTATATTGCGATTACGGACCATTCAAAGGGATTAGGAATCGCGCGCGGATTGACTGTCGAGAAACTATTGGAGGAAAAGAAAGAGATAGATGCGATAAACAGAAAACTCAAGGGGTTCAGACTGATCGCCGGCACGGAAGTGGACATACGAAGCAGTGGTGAGATGGATTTCTCTGACGATGTTCTATCAAGAATGGATCTCGTCATCGCCTCGATCCATTCAGGATTCAGGCAGAGCAGAAGTCAGATTACGAAGAGATTGGTTGCTGCCATGAGGAATCCTCATGTCTCAATCATAGCCCATCCTACAGGAAGATTGATAGGCGAGAGGGAGCCCTATGATGTAGACATGGAGGAAATTCTTAAAATTGCCAAAGAGACGGGGACGGCGGTGGAGATAAATGCCTATCCTGTGAGACTGGATTTGAATGATGTCCATGCGAAGATGGCCAAGGAGATGGGGGTAAAGCTTGTAATCAGCACGGACGCTCATGTTACGGATCAATTCGAATATATGTCCTATGGAGTTTCCATCGCCCGGAAAGGCTGGCTTGAGAAGGCTGATGTGCTGAATGCGCTGGATTTTGATTCACTTATGAAGAAATTCAGGCAGAAGAAATAAAGGGTTGTGGATATCATCACTTCGCACATAAACGCCGATTTTGATGCTCTTTCATCAGCGATTGCTGCAAAGAAATTGTATCCCCGTGCAGAGATCGTCTTCCCTGGTTCTCAGGAAAAAAAACTGAGAGATTTTCTCGAAACCTTTCCTGCAGAGATAAAACGCGTGAAGGACATAGACCTATCGAAGGTCACGAGGCTAATTATAGTAGATACAAAGGTACCCGACCGGATCGGCCCTCTGGCGAAACTTCTTTCGAACAAGAACATCAAGATACATATCTACGATCATCATCCATTTGACAAGGAAGACATAAGAGGTGAGATGGAGAAGATTGAGAATGTAGGCGCAACAGCTACCATATTCACTGAAATTCTGAAGAACAAAAGACTGCATCCTACTCCAATAGAGGCGACGATTCTTGCCATGGGGATATACGAGGAGACAGGATGTCTTCTATTCCCTTCCACAACGGAGAGGGATCTGCTTGCCTTATCTTATCTGCTCAAGAGAGGAGCAAATCTCAATATCGTTGCTAGTTTTATGAAGATGGAATTGAGTATGGAAGAATTTGATATACTGAACGAGCTTGTGCAGTCCTCGAGAGAGATAGTTGTACGGGGAATCAGAATTAAGATCGCCAAGGCTTCGCGCGAGCATTACTTCGGTGATGCAGCGCATCTGGCACACAGAATGATGGATATGGAAGATATTGATGCCGTGTTTGTTCTCCTGAGCATGGAAGGCAAGATACTGATTGTTGCAAGGAGTAAGGTTCCTGAACTTGATATCGCGCAGTTGATGAAAAACTTTGGAGGAGGAGGTCATCCGACTGCGGCCTCTGCCACAATGAAGGAGGCGTCCCTCGAAGTCGTTGAAGAGAAGCTGGTAGATTTGCTCAGGATAAGTGTAAAACCGGCAAAGACCGCATCAGATGTGATGACGCGGCCTGTTATCACTATTCAATCCAGTGTTTCGGTAAAGGATGCCGCTGCGACAATGACCAGATATGGCGTGAATGTCCTGCCGATTTTGAAAGGTGATGAATACATGGGCCTTATATCTCGCGAAATCGTGGAGAAAGCTTTGTTTCATGGTTTCGGGAAAAGTACGGTAATGGATTTTTCAACAACCGATGCGATCACAGTCAGCCCTGATACTCCCATCAGAGAGATAGAGACGCTGATGATAGAACAAAACCAGAGATTTATGCCTGTTGTTAAAAATCACAAGATTGTCGGCGCAATTACCAGGACCGATCTTCTTCGTACGCTCTATGAGGAATTCCTGAGACGAAAGAAGATAGAAGAGACGATCACGAAGGAGAAGCCAACGACGGCGAGGAATCTGGCGACGTGGTTGAGAGAGAGATTTCCGCTTGCCATTTACAATATTCTGAAATTGTCCGGACAAATAGCCGAAGAGTTGGGTTTCAATGCATACCTTGTCGGGGGATCAGTCAGGGATTTGCTGAGAGGCGAAGAAAACCTTGATGTTGACATTGTTATAGAGGGAGACGGGATTTCTTTTGCCCGCCAACTGGCTGACAAATTTGGAGCCAAAGTAAGAACCCATCAGAAGTTCGGCACGGCACAGTTGATAACCGATGATCTAAAATTGGATATCGCAACTGCAAGAACGGAGTTTTATGAATCACCGGCGGCACTGCCGAAAGTCGAGACGTCCTCCATTAAAAAAGATCTCTACAGAAGAGACTTCACAATAAACACCCTAGCAATAAAATTAAATCCAAAGGACTTCGGACTACTAATTGATTTTTTTGGGGGTCAGAGAGACCTGCGGGAAAAAACAATAAGGGTGCTGCATAACCTCAGTTTTGTGGAAGACCCAACGCGGGCCTTCCGGGCTGTAAGATTTTCGGAAAGATTCGGGTTCAAGATCAGTAAGCATGCCGAGAACATGATTAAATCAGCAATAGAAATGAGCCTGTTCGACAAGGTTTCCGGTTCACGTCTCTATGAAGAACTTCTCCTGGCTTTTAATGAGACCGATCCTGTCAAAACACTGAAAAGACTTTCCGAATTTGGCCTTCTGAAAGTCATCCATCCAAAGCTTATCTTTAATGAGGAACTTGAGATGATTTTTAAATCATTGCAGGAGGCTCTATCTTGGTTCAACCTGCTCTTTCTCGAAGAAAAGACTGACAAAGGAATTCTGTATTTGATGGCTTTCCTCTCGGGTTTGAGAGACGAAGACGTGAAAGTGGCTCTGCAGAGGCTCGCGGCGCCACCGAGAGTAAGGGACTTAGTCCTTAAAACATTGCAACAGGCAAGAAATATTTTGAAGAAGCTTTCTGTTGATGACCCTGTGGAGATAAACAGGACGCTCGGGAATCTCAGGCTCGAAGTAATTCTTTTCTTGATGGCTTTGACTCCAGACAGAGACAAAAAGAAGGCGATCTCTTATTTCCTTACTGAAATCAGGAATGTGAAGACCATCATAAAAGGAAATGACTTGAAAAAAATGGGCATAACCCCCGGGCCAATATATTCAAAAATACTGCAGAGACTCCACGAGGAAAAACTGCGCGGAAACTTAAAGACCAGGGAAGACGAGGAGAAATTTGTCAGGACTCTGTTATGAATCTCCTTTATTTTTTCAGTGATCTCCCGATCCTTTTTTCTATCGATTTTACTTTTTCTTCTATCCTGTTAGGTTTATCCTTCCTGTCATCGATGGATATCGTCGTGTATACCCTTTCTCCAGACTTCATCACGGCCATGTGACATTTTTTAATGAGCTTTATTACTTCGTCCCAACCGCCCTCAACAACCGTTCCCATGGGATTAACCTTATAAGGAAGTCCGCTTTCGTCGACCATCTTCAATACCTCAGCGAGCTGATCACCGATACTGCTGCCGACACCTATAGGTATTATGCTGAACTCTATAAGCACGAAACCTCCTTTCATTAAGTTTTCGATGATGGATCGCAAATTAAAAGGGGCCACTCCCGCCCCTTTTAATTTTTATGAATACCTTATTATTTCACTGCATCTTTGAGTGCCTTGCCAGCCGTAAATTTCGGTATCTTTGTGGCAGGAATTGTGATAACATCACCCGTTCTGGGATTACGACCTTTTCTTGATTTTCTCTTTACGACCGAGAAGGTTCCGAAACCGACGAGAGTTACCTTCTGTCCTTTTTTCAAAGCTGACTTTACGGAATTCAGGGTAGAATCTAGCGCCCTGGCGGCATCAGCTTTGCTTAAACCGGTACTCGAAGCAATTTTGTCAGTTAATTCTGCTTTTGTCACTTATATTTCCCCCCTTTCATTGGTAGTTAGGATTGTCATAAAGAATAATGAAGCTGCCATAACAGTATCAAGGAAGAAATCTTTTTGTCAAGCTAAAATTTGAAAGGTTCATATAGAAAAACTTATGCCAGATAAGGTTTCCCGCAGATATTTCACCCCATATTTATCCGGGAATCGACATGTGAAGAACCTAAAGACTAAAACCCTTACCGCGATCCGGTAATAAGTGGGAAACGGAAATTATTATGTTTCTTAAAACCTTATGACAGATTTACCGAAGAACTGCAAAGAATTAATCTTTTTTGGGCTGAGATCCTCACAAATCGCCAACATATAGTAGGTTTCTACAACCTCGCATACATAATATGGCATGTATTATTTTTTTCTTGACATTGCCTCTTGCGGTTACTAATATGGTGGTAAAACGTGGTAGATTGTGGGGAATAATTTGTCAGTTTTTTCAAGTAAATATTATTACAGCGTTGATTTGAAAGGCAGAATAATCATCCCTGCTCCTTTCAGAGAGATAATATCCAGTAATTATAGCACAAAACTTTATGTAACTAATGCAGCGCTTGATAGATGCCTTTTGATTTACCCTTTTGAGGAATGGATCAAACTGCACGAAAAGGTTCGCCCGATGCCCAGGTCTGATGAAGCGATAAAATTATTTATGGCGAGAGTTATCGCATCTGCTGTCGAAGTAGAAATTGATAAGCAGGGTCGGATTCTCATACCTGCATCTTTGAGGCAGGATGCGCATATAAACGCGGATGTGGTGATCGTCGGCCAGACGGACCGGATTGAAATATGGGATCGAAACGAATGGGATAACAAGTACGATCTCACAAAGATAGATATTAAGAGTATGGAACAAAGGCTGACCGCCTTCGGTCTTTAAGGTGTAGCGGGAGAAATGCAATAGAAATTTTTCATCTGCCCGTCATGCAGAAAGAGGTGATCGAATTACTCGATCCAAGACCGGATGGGATATACGTTGATGCGACAGTTGGACCCGGGGGACATGCGGAAAGGATTCTCCAGATGATAGGGCCTGGCGGAAAGCTTTTTGGAATTGATAGAGACGAAGATGCACTAAAGAGAGCCCATAAAAGGCTCTCGAATGAAAGGGTTTTTTTAAGGAAGGGAAATTATTCGGATATGGAAGCCATCCTGCATGAGGAAGGATTTGCAGAAGTCGACGGTATTCTACTGGATCTCGGAGTATCAACGCTGCAATTGAAGGAAGCTGAAAGAGGCTTCAGTTTCACCTCTAAAGCTCCTCTCAATATGAGGATGGATAGATCACAATCTTTGTCAGCGTGGGACGTCGTAAACAAATATCCTGAAAGAGCAATTGAGAGAATACTCAGAGAATACGGTGAGGAGCGCTTTTCAAGAAAGATAGCCAACGCGATAATGAGGTATAGAAAAAGAAAGACGATCGATACCTGCGAGGAGCTATCAAAGATTATTGAATCTGTTTATGGCAGAAGAGGTAAAATCCATCCTGCTACCAGGACATTTCAGGCTCTGCGAATAGAGGTCAACCGGGAACTGGATTACTTGACGGTTGCGCTGAATTCCTCTCTGAGGATGCTAAAAAAAGGCGGCAGATTGTGTGTCATTTCCTATCACTCCCTCGAGGACAGAATAGTGAAAAACTTCATGAAGGAAAGTTCAAGATCTCACTTGCTGAGAATCATTACAAAAAAACCTTTAACTCCGGGCATTGATGAGGTTGCTTCAAACCCTTCTGCCAGGAGCGCCAAGCTCAGAGTTGCGGAGATGATATGATACGCATGGGAAATCACGAAAGTGTATGGGTATCAATTTCGAAGTTCTTTCTCATCTTTCTTCTTATCATGTGTGTATTCTGTCTCGTCTATGTAAGGTCAAGCGTTGTGAGTTTGGAATACGGACTGGGTGAACTCCAGAGCATAAAGGCGGAGCGCTTGAAAGAACAGAAGATGCTTCTTGCTGAAAAAACGAGTCTTTTGTCCTTTGGAAAATTGGAGAGTGCTTTGAAGGAAAAAGACGGCTTTACCATGCCTGATAGAATAAAAGTTATTCATGTGGATGAACGCAGGCACCATATGCCTTACAGGGTGTCTTTGCAGAGGGGTCATTTGGCTGAACCTTAATTAAAAAGGATAGGGGGGAGTGAATAAGAAAAGGGCAATCATACTTCACACTGTGATTGTTTTCAGTTTTTTTCTTGTGTTTCTCCGTCTTGCCGACCTGATGATACTCAACCATGAAAGGCTTTCCGAAAAGGCTGAGCGTCAGCAGATGAAAGTTGAAGACATACAGGTTAGAAGAGGTATGATAGTAGATAGACGGGGGAGAGATCTCGCATTAAATCTCGAATTGGAATCTCTCTATTGCGATCCGAAGTTATTTGAGTTTGATAAAAGAAAAATAACAAAGCTTGCGGCAGTAATATCAAAAGAGCCGGGGACGATTCTTTCGAAGATTCAAACTGAAGGAAGGTTCTCGTGGGTCGAGAGAAAACTTGATCCTGTTAAGGCAAAGAGGGTGAAAGAACTCAATATAAAGGGACTCGGATTTCTGACGGAGGCAAAAAGATTTTACCCTAAGGAAGAGCTTGCGTCTCATGTCATCGGGGCCGTGGGAATAGATAACCAGTCACTTGAAGGAATAGAGATGACATATGACAGATTTCTGAAGACAGCCGGGGGGAAGGTCTTTTTCAGGAGGGATGCGAGCGGTAAGACGCTTTCGTCAGGAGCGAACATGGAGGTCACCGGCAGTAACGTCGTGCTTACAATTGATGAGGTTCTCCAGAGAATTGTCGAAAAGGAGCTTGATCTGGCAATGTCAAAATGGAGTGCCAGATCTGCGTCAGCGATCATGATGGATCCTTTTACGGGTGAGATACTGGCCCTCGCCAACAGGCCTGCATATAATCCTAACGAAATCGGCAAAGCCAGTAATTACGAGAAGCGCAACAGGGCTATAACTGACTGTTATGAGCCGGGCTCCACTTTTAAGACTATCATCGGTGTTGCCGCGCTGGAAGAAAAAATTGTGCGGACCGATAGCCTCTTCGATGTCAGCAAAGGCAGCATCGAAGTCGGCGGGAAGACTATTCGTGATGTGCACAAGAATGAGATTCTTACCTTCAAAGAGGTTATTCAGAAATCCTCGAACGTGGGTACAATAATGATGGGAATGAAACTCGGAAAGGAAAAAATATACAAATACGCAAAGCTCTTTGGTATCGGTGAAAAGACAGGGATAGATCTGCCGGGTGAGGTCTCCGGCTGGATTCTCCCGTCCGAAAAATGGTCAGGCACTTCTATCGGTGCTATATCGATTGGCCAGGAGGTAGCGGTGACGCCGCTTCAGATGCTCAGGGTCTATTCAGCAATAGCAAACGGAGGGTTTCTGGTGAGACCGCACGTCGTATCGGGCATAATTTCCTCTAAGGGTTCGATGGTTTTTTCATTCAAGCAAAAGGATTCAACACAGGTCATTTCAAGCAGGACTGCTGAAATATTTAAAGAGATATTAAAAAGTGTTGTGGAAGAAGGGGGGACTGGCGTTAGTGCAGCAGTGGATGGCAATTGGGTTGCGGGCAAAACGGGCACGGCGCAGCTTGTGAACCCTGAGACCAAGAGGTATTCTAAAGAAAAATATGTAAGCTCCTTTATAGGATTTGTTCCAGCAGATGACCCAAAATTAGCAATAATTGTGGTTATCTACGAACCTAAGGGGCAGATTTACGGTGGAATCGTGGCTGCGCCGGTTTTCAGAGAGATCGCCAGACAGACATTATCATATCTAGATGTGCCGATAGAAGATGATTTTAAGCCGGAACAGGCATTTTTGGTATCGAGATGATTCTTAAGGATATTATCAGGGATTGCGGTGATGTCGCCGCATCAAAGGATCTGCCGGAAATATCGGATCTCGATATATCCGGAGTGGCCTATGATTCACGAAAAGTGAAGGAAGGATATCTTTTTGTAGCCATACAAGGTGAAAAGTTTGACGGTCATGATTTCATAGAGGAAGCCCTTAAAAAAGGGGCGATTGCCATAGTGCATGAGAAGCCAATTAATATTAAATCGTTTGTGAATAATCACCGATCATTAAAGCGGACATTGGGCAATGGTCATTCGTCATTGGTAAGGATTGGTGACCAATGCCCAGTGACCAATGCCCCGCTGTTTATCAAGGTAAAAGATAGCAGAAAGGTCCTAGCTTGTATAGCCGGCAATTTTTTCGGTAGACCTTCAGAAAATCTGATCCTCATTGGTATAACAGGTACCAATGGAAAGACAACAACTTCTTACATTCTCAAGTCTATACTGGAAGCATGGGGAAAATCTGTTGGCTTGATTGGCACGATCCAGCACATGATAAAAGACAGAGTATTCCCTGCGATGCACACAACGCCCGAATCTTTAGAAATGCAAAGACTTCTTAGTGATATGCTTTCACAAGGGTGTTCGCATATTGTCTCTGAAGTCTCTTCTCACGCTCTTTCGCAGGACCGTATAAGCGGAGTTTCTTTTTGCTCGGCTGTTTTCACTAACCTCACCAGAGATCATCTGGACTTCCATAAGACAATGGAAAATTATTTCTCAGCCAAGAAGAAATTGTTCCTGGAGCACCTTGGGAAGAATGGAACAGCCGTAATAAATATTGATGACCAGTATGGAAAGAGACTGATCTCTGACATACGGGCCGCTAATTCCGGTACCAAAATGATAACAACCTACGGTCTGGAATCCGCCGCTGACATTACGGCAGAAAATATATCTAACACCTTCGAAGGGCTGAGATTCAAAGTTTCATTCCGAGACAAAGTCTGTGAAGTCTCATCTACCCTGCCTGGTATGCCGAATGTTTATAACATAATGTCAGCCATTGGCGCGTCACTGTCTGTGGGCGTCCCGTGGCAGGCCATAATTGAAGGCATAAGAAAAGCGGACTATATAAAAGGGAGATTTGAAAAGGTTGACCTCGGCCAGGAATTTCTCTGTATAGTCGATTATGCGCACACCGACGATGCCCTCCAGCGACTCATATATACTGCGAGGAACCTCCTCAAATCAGGGGTGAGGAGTGAAGAGCCCCCTTTCCCCCCCGGCTCCTCACCCCGCATCATTACAGTCTTTGGCTGTGGAGGAAACAGGGATCCAGGCAAAAGGCCGAGAATGGGTGCGGTCGCAACAGGGTTAAGCGACAGTGTGATTATAACCTCCGATAACCCCAGAAACGAGAATCCGCTGGATATTATAAGAGAAATCGAACTTGGCGCAGTGAATCAGAATTATATAGTTGAGCCTGACAGAAGAGAGGCCATTAGAACGGCTGTTGATATGGCCCTGGCCGGCGATATTATCCTCGTGGCGGGCAAGGGGCATGAGGATTATCAAGAGATAAAGGGGATAAGACATAAGTTCAGTGACAGAAGGGTTCTCGAAGAGATAATCGGGGAGAGGTTGAAGATTCAAAGGTAATGAAAGCTGAGTGTATCAGGGACAGAAGTATGAAATTGAATATTGAAGACGTGATTGAGGCAACGGGCGGACAGATCATCTGCATCAATGCAGATTCTTTCACGGGCATATCTATCGACTCGAGGACCATCAAAGAGGGTGAGTTGTTTCTTGCTCTCAGGGGCAGCAGATTCGATGCGCATGATTTTCTTGATGAAGCATTGACTAAAGGCAGCGGTGCGATCGTGTGCAGGCATTTAGAAGACGCGCGAACTGATAAGACCATAATTTATGTTGAAGATACTCTCGATGCTCTCCAGAGTATCGCACGCTTTTTACGCCGGAAAAGGAAGATCCCTGTGATCGCAATTACCGGCTCTAATGGAAAAACCACTACGAAAGAACTCGTCGTCTCGATTCTGGGAACGAAATACAGAGTTTTAAAAAATAAAGGCAATCTCAACAATCATATCGGCCTGCCATTGAGTCTTACCGATTTAGATGAAAAAGACGAAATTATAGTGCTTGAGATGGGTGCCAGCGCTCCCGGTGAAATAAGGGATCTTTGCGAGATTGCATTGCCGAATTACGGCATTCTCACAAACGTCGGTGAGGCCCATCTTGCAGGTTTACGGGATCTGAAGACCGTGAGAGAGACGAAGTTGGAACTACTTGACTATGTGCAAGCAGTTGCGGTGAATGCCGATGATTCTTTCTTGATGGCCGGGATAGAGAAATCTGGCTTCAAGGGAAGATTAATTCGATATGCAATACAAAATGATGCAGAAGTCCGGGCGACAGATATAAAGCTGCTCGATAAAGGCCTGAATTTTATGCTGCATGCGGCAGACAGGGAACCCATCGAGACCCATTCAGAAATGTCGGGCATCTTCAATATTTACAATATCCTTGCGGCCGTTTCTATGAGTATCCTCTTTGATGTTGGAACTCAGAAGATCAGAGAGGCTATAAGTGCATTCAAGGGTGTACCGATGAGGCTTGAGATCAAGGAGAAGGACGGCGTCAGATTCATAAAGGACTTTTACAACGCAAATCCGACATCAATGGAAAACGCCATAAGAGAACTGGCACGGGTTAAGAAAGGAAGACGGATTGCTGTGCTGGGGGACATGCTTGAACTTGGTTCTTATGCCGAGGAAGCCCACAGACAAATTGGAAGATTAATTTCGAGGTTATCTATCGATGTTGTCGTCGCTGTTGGACCTCTCATGGCTTTTGCTGCTTCAGAAATTCAGGGTAATGTGTACACAGCAGAGACGCCGGATATAGCGAAAAGAATAGTGAAGAACATATGCTTAAAAGGAGATACTGTTTTGATTAAGGGTTCACGGGGCATGCGTATGGAGAGGGTTGTAGAGGATTATGCTTTATAGCCTTTTTTACAGCCTTCATGACCTGATTTCTCCTTTTAATGTTTTCAGGTACATCACTTTCCGGACCTTCCTGGCAGTGCTCACAGCCGTTATTTTATCTCTTATGTTCGGACCCTGGATCATAAACAAGCTGAAAGGCTTTAGCCTCACTCAGCATATCAGAGACGACGGGCCAAAGGCTCACATGAGAAAAGAAGGGACACCAACGATGGGGGGGCTACTTATCATCCTTTGTATTCTCATTTCGATCTTCATGTGGGGCGATCTTGGAAATATTTACATCTGGACTATGATGGTTTCTATTGTCGGCTTCGGGGCTATCGGTTTTGCAGATGACTATTTAAAATCGGCGAGGAAAAGTCACAAAGGATTGAGGGCGTATCAGAAGTTTGGACTTCAGATTCTTCTCGCCCTCCTGATCGGCGTCTTTCTCTACATGAACCCGAAAGACCCTTATACGGATGTCTTAAGCATACCCTTCTT
Source organism: Nitrospirota bacterium (assembly GCA_040757455.1). GTDB lineage: Bacteria > Nitrospirota > Thermodesulfovibrionia > Thermodesulfovibrionales > SM23-35 > Kmv42. The sequence continues at coordinate 15,326 of JBFLXE010000013.1, read as the reverse complement.
TAAAAAATGGCTTTTCGATCTCGGATGGCTTTATATACCACTCTCGGTGATCGTCATGGTGGGCTCTTCAAATGCGGTAAATCTTACCGACGGAATAGACGGGCTTGCTATAGGGCTCGTTGGGGTAGCAGTTCTCGCTAACGGCGTGCTTGTTTATATTTCGGGACATAAAGGACTGGCTCAATATCTTCAGGTTCTTTACCTGCCGGGCACCGGAGAGTTGACAGTTTTTTGCGGTGCTATGTTCGGTGCCGCTCTCGGATTTTTGTGGTTTAACTCCTATCCGGCAGATGTCTTTATGGGAGATGTGGGATCGCTCGGCCTCGGAGGAGCACTCGGAACACTCGCCGTCATCACAAAACACGAGATTGTGCTTGCCGTTGTAGGCGGTATCTTTGTCATGGAGACTATCTCGGTGATGCTCCAGGTGTTGTCCTTCCAGCTTACGGGGAAGAGAATTTTCAAAATGGCGCCCATACATCACCATTTTGAATTGAAAGGCTGGCCGGAGCCCAAGGTGATTGTAAGATTCTGGATTATTGGCATAATGCTTGCTTTATTAAGTCTGGCAACTCTAAAGGTGAGGTGATTGTGAAAAAGCCAAGAAATAAAAGCTTAAATTCAAAAGTTAACACACGAATTATTCTATATTCTGCTTTCTTTTTACTTTTCACTTTTTACTTTTCACTTTCACCTTGTTTTTCCCATGAGATCCTTTCCCGTTCGGCAGTTGTAGTGAATGCATCAACGGGAGAGATCTTATACGGAAAAAATCCGCACCTCAGATGCCCGCCTGCGAGCACAACAAAATTGATGACGGCCATAGTGGCAATAGAAAAAGCTAATATTTCGAAAGTTGTTAGTATCAGCAGAAGGGCGGCAGGCGTTTCACCTCATAAAGCAGGTTTTAAGGCGGGTGATAAAGTTACGGTCGAAAAACTTCTGTACGCGGCACTCCTGGGTTCTGCAAACGATGCCACCGTCGCGCTTGCAGAAGCGGTTGCAGGCTCGGAAGCGGGATTTGTGAAACTTATGAATAAAAAGGCCGCAGAGATAGGAGCCAAAAATACGCGGTTTGTCAACTCGAACGGACTGCCCGGCAGAGGACAGTATACGACAGCTTTTGATCTGTCACTCATTATGAAATGTGCCCTCAGCTATCCGAAACTAAAAGAGATCATCGGAACGCGCGTTACGGAGATTCTTACGGAGAATGGAGATTCGATATTTCTCAAGAACACAAACAGGCTCCTGTGGTCCGACGACGCTCTGGTGGGTGGCAAGACGGGATATACGCGGGGAGCGAGGCATTGTTTTGTCTGCGCAGCCGGAAGAGACACCGATACCGTGATAGTCGCATTGCTTGGAAATCCAAGCAGAGAAGGTCTCTGGAAAGAATCAGAAACATTAATCAGCAAAGGCTTCGAGGTTATCGAAAACAATGTAGAACCTCTCGTCTATTATTCGAAGGCCGGCCAAAATGGGAGCGTCCATAAAACCTCTTACAAAGGAATGGCGAAAACAAAAAAGAGCAAGAAATCAATAACAGGCAAAAAGACGAAGTACAAGAAGACCAAGTTGGCGGTAAAGAAAAAGAAGGCAAAGACTATAGCAAAGAAAAAAAGAAAGGCGAGAAGTTTGGTGAAGAAAAAGAAAAACAAGAGGAATTGCAATATCGCAGAAAAGAATGAAATTGTCAGAAATCAAGGATAAGAAAGTGACAGTGGTCGGTCTGGCGCGTAGCGGTATTGGGGCGGCGAATCTTCTGTCTGAACTTGGAGCAAGAGTAACCGTAACTGACGTGAAAAGTGAGGAGGAACTCGAAGGAGTTGCGCAAAGATTGGACAAGTCAGTTGCCCTCGCGCTTGGATCCCATCCCGAAGACTTGTTCGTTTCGGCTGATATGGTCGTGATCAGCCCCGGGGTGCCACGTGACATTTCTCCTATATCAAGGGCTATCGAAAAAAATGTGCCTGTTATGGGTGAACTTGAACTGGCATATCGGTTTATCAGCGGTGAAGCCGATATCCGGAAACATAGTAATAAGGATACAACCAAATTTCTCGCTATTACGGGAACGAACGGCAAGTCAACGACCACGGCACTACTGGACTTCATAATGAAAAGAGGAGGGTTCAGAACCCTTCTTGGTGGAAATATAGGCAACGCCCTGACAGAGGAGGTTCTGAAGATGGTCAGGAATCACGGGTCGTCACCTTCTGATACCTGTTCTCCGCCCGATTTCATAGTTGCTGAAGTTTCAAGTTTTCAACTTGAATCAATAAGGGACTTTAAACCGAAAGGGGCTGCGATACTGAATATAGCACCAGATCACCTTGACAGATATCATTCGCTTAAAGAATATGCCAGCGCAAAGGCGCGGATATTCGAAAACCAGGATGCTGATGACTTTGCTGTAATGAACTATGACGACCCTGAAACAATGAGGCTTTACGAATCGAGATTTAAAACCAGGAAAATGGAATCGCCTGAGGTTTATTTCTTCAGCCGTCATAGAGAAGTCGAAGGGGTTTTCTTCAAAGACGGCATGCTTTACTGCAGTCTTCCGGGGATTTTGGGCAGGAAGAGCCCTTTGCCCATCATAAAGGGTGAGGAGATCCAAATCAAAGGTGTCCATAATCTGGAGAATGCAATGGCTGCGTCAGTGATGTCTCTTCTTGCGGGCTGCAGAGTGGAGGCTGTGGTAGATGTATTGAAAGAATTTTCTGGCCTGGAACATAGACTGGAATTTGTCAGAGAACTAAAGGGAGTCGAGTATTACAATGACTCGAAAGGCACAAACGTAAGTGCAGTCGTTAAATCTCTCGAAAGCTTTTCGAGACCTGTAATTCTTATTGCAGGCGGGAGAGATAAGGCAGGAGATTTTTCACCCATGAGGCGGCTTGTCCGCGAAAAAGTAAAAGCACTGATATTGATTGGTGAGGCAATGGTGAAAATAAGAAAGGCACTTGGTGATGAAACCGAGACTATTGAAGCCAGAGACTTGAAGGAAGCTGTCCATGTGGCGCACCGGCTTGCGGTTATGGGTGACGTTGTGCTCCTTTCCCCTGCCTGCGCTAGCTTTGATATGTTTCTGGATTTTGAAGACAGAGGAAGGCAATTCAAAAAACTTGTGTGGGAGATCGAGAATGGGTAAGTGCGACAGGTGGGTGCTTTCTTTGACAGTCCTTCTTGTGATATTTGGTGCCCTCATGATTTATAGCACCACATCTGTTGTCACACCTGTCCTGGCCAGGAAAGGCGTGAGCGAATTCTTTTATTTCAAAAGACATCTGTTTACGATTCTTATGGGATTCAGTTTCATGTGTATTGCTTATTTCCTGAAGCCCGCTTTTATAAAGAAAATGGCTATCCCGCTTTTGATAATTTCCTTCTTATTGTTGTTGTTAGTGTTTATACCCAATATAGGTGTTACAGCGAGTGGCGCGAGGAGATGGATAAGACTCTGGCCGTCCACCTTTCAGCCGTCAGAACTGGTGAAACTTTCCATGGTCATATTTCTCGCGAAATACATATCACTGCCCGATTACAGACAGAACAGTCTTCTTTCCTTCATGATACCTGTTGGTGTGATGATAGTATTCCAGATCGCTATCCTCATGCAGCCCGATTTCGGGGCGGCCATGAGCCTCGCTTTCCTTACATTTTCGATGATCTATCTATCCGGTGTAAGGTTTAAATATATCGCGTCACTTTCCATACTTGCCATCACCGCGGTCATTATCCTTATCATGGAGCCCTATCGGCTGAGGAGAATAACCTCATTTCTCAATCCTTGGGAAGATCCTCTGGACAGCGGGTTTCAACTGGTTCAGTCTTTTATCGCGCTGGGCAGTGGTGGCCTGGGAGGCCTGGGTCTGGGCAGTTCGAGACAGAAGCTGGCTTATCTGCCGGAGCCCCATACAGATTTCATTTTTTCCATAATCGGTGAGGAGTTTGGTTTTATAGGTGTCTCACTTGTTATAGTTGCTTTCGTGTTGTTATTTGTGAGGGGAATATTCATTGCGAACAGGACAAAAAACGGGTTTCTTTATTATCTGGCGAGCGGAATTTCATTGATGGTCTCTTTGCAAGCGTTGATTAATTTTGCAGTGGCAACAGGCATGGTGCCGACGAAGGGTTTACCTTTGCCATTCGTCAGCTATGGAGGATCGTCGCTGCTGGTCAACATGATGGCCATGGGTATTTTGCTAAGGATATCGAGAGGCGATGAAGACGAGAAGATTGCCGAGACAGATAGAAATATCATTGTTAGAAAGAAAGCCCGGAGGACACTCTACGGGGCTTCTTATCCGGGGAAAACCGCAGAAGGAGAGCTTTCTGACGGATTTACGCGTCCGAGAAGTCTATGAGAGTGATCATTGCGGGAGGAGGTACAGGAGGACATCTTTTCCCGGGATTGGCGATAGCAGAGGAATTCAGGCTGAGAGACTCAGATACGGAGGTCGTATTTGTCGGAACCGAACATGGTATAGAAGCAAAAGTGATCCCCCGGGAAGGATATCGGTTGATGTTCGTAAGGGCCGAAAAATTTGTTGGTGTATCAATTGTTAATAAGATGACAGCGATGGTGAAAGCAATTTTTTCCCTTTCGGACTCTTACAGAATACTTAAGTCCGTCAGGCCTGATATCGTGATCGGAGTGGGCGGATATGCATCGGGTGCAATTATGTTCACGGCATTTCTTCTGTCAATACCAACAATGATCCTGGAACAGAATTCCGTACCCGGATTAACAAACAAGATACTGGGCAGGTTTGTAAATACAGTGTGTACAACTTATCAGGACAGCATGACATATTTTCCGAGGACCAAGGCTTTTCTTACAGGCAATCCTGTTAGAAGGCAGATACTGATGGGTGACATTGATTCTGCGTGTAGACTCTTTTCGCTCGAGAAGGGATTATTTACAGTCTTGATCTTTGGCGGGAGTTCCGGTGCAAAAAGGATCAATACGGCGCTTGTGGAGGCCCTTAACTACCTGCATGACCTGAAGGATCAAATTCAATTCCTTCATCAGACTGGTCCAAAGGATTACGAAAATATCAGGGAGGCTTATAGAAAGGCGTCGTTCAAGGGAACAATTACGCCGTTTATATATCAAATGGGAGAAGCATATGCGGTTGCTGATATCGTTATCTCGCGGGCAGGTGCAACAACGCTTGCCGAGCTCACCGCCTTGGGAAAACCGGCTATTCTGATCCCCTACCCATTTGCGGCCGGAAATCATCAGGTATTGAATGCCAGAAAACTGAGCCAGATGGGTGCCGCTAAGATGATGCTGGATAACGAGTTAAGAGGTGAAGATCTGGCACAAAATATCCGGGATTTGTATGGGAATGAGGTAATGCGCGTTGAGATGCAGAGAAACAGTAAAGCGTTGGGAAGGCCTGACGCGCGTGGACGTGTGGTGGATATAGCGTCAAGCTTGATAAGGCAATCGTCAGTCAGCACTCAGCAGGGGTAGTCGAATGTTTGAGAGATACAGGGTCATACATTTTGTCGGAATAGGTGGAATAGGCATGTCGGGCATTGCTGAATTGCTTCACAATCTGGGATATGAGGTGACGGGTTCTGATCTTAAAGAGACCGAAACAACATTGAGATTGAAGAACCTCGGTATTAAGGTTTATTTGGGTCATAAAGAAGAGCATATCGATGATGCCCACGTATTAGTCATCTCCTCCGCTGTACCGAGGGATAACCCCGAGGTAGTTGAAGCGCTGCGCAGGTCTATTCCCGTTATACCCCGGGCGGAGATGCTTGCGGAATTGGCGAGGCTTAAATACGGAATTCTTGTTGCCGGAGCTCACGGCAAGACAACAACGACGTCTTTGATATCAACCATTCTTGCTCATGGCGGGTTCGATCCCACAGTCATTATTGGAGGAAGGCTGAAGGCGACGGGAAGTAACGCAAGACTTGGGCGGGGCCGATTTCTCGTTGCGGAGGCTGATGAAAGCGACGGATCATTTCTCAAGCTTTCACCGACTGTTGCCGTTGTCACGAACATCGATAGAGAACATATGGATTTTTTTAAAACGATGGACGCGATGAAAGAAGCCTTTCTCTCTTTTATTAATAAAGTGCCATTTTATGGTGCATCCATAGTCTGCATCGAAAATGAACACATCAGAAATCTGTTGCCTCTTATTCAAAGAAGATATATGACTTATGGACTCACCGGGGAATCGGAACTTCGGGCAGAAAATATCCGGAAGGGTTTTATGTCAGTTCGTTTCACAGCCAGTTATAAGGGCAGGGAGATCGGTGAGTTTCATTTGCCGGCACCTGGAGAACACAATGTCCTGAACAGCCTGGCAGCTATAGGAGTGGGACTGGTTCTGAATCTTGATTTACAGCTAATAAGGGATGCTCTGGAGGGATTCAGCGGCATACAGCGGAGGCTTGAATTTAAGGGGGAAATAGGTGGTGTCAAAATATATGATGATTACGGTCACCATCCTGCCGAGATTAAGGCAACCCTTGCTGCTGTGAAGGAAGGGCTTACAGTTCAGCATTCAGAAACCCCTCTGGCAACTGGAAAAAACAATAAAGGTCGCCTTGTAGTTCTTTTTCAACCCCATAGATATTCGCGTATGAGAGATCTTATGGATGAGTTCTCGACTTCATTTTCGGATGCGGATTCATTGATGGTCATGAACATCTATCCGGCGGGTGAAAGACCTATCGAAGGAGTAAATTCAGAGGTTCTTACCGAAAATATAAGGAGAACTGGCCACAGGAGAGTTGTCAGGACGAAAAACGGCGAAGAAGCGATTGAACAGATTATTTCAGAAATCAGAAGGGGAGATTTCTTTCTCACGCTGGGAGCAGGTGATGTCTGGAAAATAGGTGAGGAAGTTTTAAAAAGACTTTCGGCGAGAAAAGTCGATGAGCGCGCTGAAAAGCAAAAATAAGGAAATGAAGGATATCTTTTCTAACCTCCCTGTCAGGGGCAGAGTGAAATTCATGGAGCCGATGAGGAATCACACATCTCTCAGGATGGGAGGGCCAGCGGACATCTTCATAATTCCACAGGATTTGCCTTCATTAAAGATCATCCTTGAGAGATTGACAAAGTGTGAAATACCCTTCTTCATTATTGGAGGCGGAACAAATATTTTGGTTAAAGACGGTGGGATTGAGGGTGCAGTCATCTCATTGCGTGCATTCAGAAGATTTGAAACCATGCGCAGAGAGGCGTCTTGCATATATGTGAATGTTGAAGCTGGGGCATCTCTGCAGAAACTGGTTTTCTATTGCAGGGAAGAAGGATATTCTGGCATTGAAGGTCTAGCTGGTATACCGGGAACGGCGGGAGGAGCAATTTTCGGAAATGCCGGCGCTTTCGGCTATGAGATGAAGGATGTCATCGTATCTTTGGAGACGGTGAATGATCGTGGCGAGGTTAATTTGCGCAAAGCGGAGGAGATTGACTTCGGGTACAGAAGGTCGGGCATTAGTGGGCATGAAACAGTATTCAGGGCAGAGATGCGATTCAGACCTGACAAAAAGGAGTACGTTTCAGAACGGATTGAAGGTTTTCTTAAGAAGAAACGCAGGTCACAGCCTCTCTGCGAACATTCGGCTGGATGTGTGTTCAGGAATCCGCCCGGATGTTTTGCCGGGAAGCTCATTGAGGAATCCGGATGCAAAGGAATGAAATACGGTGGTGTGGAGGTGTCTTCCGTCCACGCAAATTTCTTCGTCAACAAGGGCGGAGCGCGGGCTTCTGATTTCATGACTCTGATGAACAAAGTTTCACGGAAAGTGTATGAAAAGTTTGGCATCGTTCTTGAGCCGGAAATAAATATTGTCGGGAGAGAACCTGTTAACGGATAAGAAAATAGGTGTCTTGATGGGTGGCAGATCCACAGAGAGAGAAATATCTCTCAAGAGTGGCAAAGCTGTCCTAAATGCCCTTCAAGAGATGGGCTATCACGCCAATGCCGTTGATGTTGATTCTGATGTCTGTCAGGTACTCCTTAGAGAATGTATAGAAATGGCGTTCATTGCATTGCATGGCGGCTGTGGTGAGAATGGTTCTTTACAAGGAATGCTTGAAATCCTTGGCATACCATACACGGGATCAGGGGTTCTTGCTTCTGCACTTGCAATGGATAAGGAAGCTTCAAAAAAAATCTTTCGTTATCATCAGATTCCTGTGCCTCCGTCCGTGGTCATTCATAGGGGGAAAACATCGGGTTTGCCGGAGGAGTTTGATTTTCCTGTGGTTGTGAAGCCGACCACAGAGGGGTCAAGTGTTGGCGTGACCATAGTCAGAGACCGGCAGAATTACACGAAATCTTTGGACAAAGCCTTTTCTTTCGGGAAGAGGGTCATCGTAGAGAAGTTTATTGAGGGCAAAGAGATCCACGTCGGCATACTAAATGGGATTGTGCTCGGAGGGGTCGAGGTGAGGCCGTCTCTTGAATTCTACAACTATGAGGCGAAATATACGCCAGGACTTACAGAATATATTCTACCTCCGGAGATGGGCAGCGAGGCTTATGGGTGGGTAAAGGACGTTGCACTCTCTGCTCATTGCGCCCTTGGATGCAGTGGAGCAACGCGTGTCGATTTGAGAGTTGATCTGGCTGGACGTCCCTACGTGCTTGAGGTTAATACTATACCGGGTATGACCGAGACAAGCCTTCTGCCTAAAATAGCGGGTCTCGCAGGCTATGATTTCCCCGGATTGATAGAAGAGATTATAAAGGGCTGCCTTGATGAAAAAAAATAGGTACAGAATGAAAAAGAAAAGCAGTTTCCGAAATCTCATAAGAAATATATCGTTACTTTTCTTATTTGTTTCGTTGGGCTTAATCACGTATTTGTTCATCCATTTCCTGCCGGCAAAACCGCTCTTGCCGGTGAAGAATGTTTCTTTCGCAGGGAACAAACACCTGACAAATGAGGAACTGAGGGGCCTATCCGGAATTGGCGAAAGCGCAGACATGTTAACGATTTCTTCAAAAGACGTGTGCAGAAGAATGCTCGAATCGCCATGGATCAGATCGGTAAATGTGAGAAAAGAATTCCCGGGCGTACTCGCAATAAATATAGAGGAAGCTACGCCCTTCGCCCTTCTCGACACAAACGGGCACCTCTTCATCGTAGACGAGGGTGGCAGCCTTCTTGAAGAGCTAAAGGGCGATTCGATACCTTTTCTGCCGGTGATAACGGGTGACCCTTACAAAGAAAAAGAAGGTTTCGCTGAAGCATTAAGACTTATTAAGGTTATGAATGACAAAGGATTCTCTTCTGAAAGAGATCATATCGAAATAGTCCTGAGGAAACCCCATGAACTGATTGTGAGTATCGACGGCAATATCGTGAAGATGGGGTCAGGGGGACACGAAGAAAAGCTTGCCAGGTTTATTGAACTCGAAAACTTTATGCAAAAAATGGGACTTCCTGTCGACTACGTGGATTTGAGGTTTGCAAACAAGGCAATTGTGAAACGGATAACCAACAAGGTGGTCGAATGAAGGGAGAGAACGTGATAGCAGGGCTTGACATAGGAACGACGAAGGTATGCGTTGTCGTTGCCGAAATCGTCGGCAATGAGTTGCAGATATGCGGTGTAAGCTCATCTCCCTCGTCTGGACTGATGAAGGGCGTGGTTATGAATACGGAATTAGCTGTGGAATCGATAAAGAATGCTGTGAGGGATGCTGAATCGCTTACCGGCATCAACATAAATACCGTTAGGGTAGGAATATCCGGTGGCTTAATTAAAGGCTTCGATAATCGCGGAGCAGTGGGCATAAAGGGTAGAGATGTATCCTTTATAGATGTTGAGAGGGTCACGGAATCTGCAAAAGCGGCCTATATACCGCTTGACAGAGAGGTATTGCATGTGATCCCTGCGGGATATACTCTGGACGGCCACAATGGAATTAGGAATCCGCTTGGCATGGTCGGCATCAGGCTTGAGGCAAAAGTTTATATTGTCACGGGGTCTGCCACGGCGGTGCAGAACATGCTGAAATGCTGCGAGAAGGCTCGACTCGACGTCCAAGACATCGTGTTTGAACCTCTCGCCTCGGCAGCGGCGATACTAACTAATGATGAAAAAGAACTGGGCGTTGTAATTGCTGATATCGGAGGAGGTACCACGAACATCATTCTTTACAAGGACGGCTGGCTGAGGCATGTCTCCGCCCTGTCAGTGGGTGGAAATCATTTCACAAATGATATCGCCGTTGGTCTGAGAGTCTCTGTATCTGAAGCGGAAAGGCTTAAGAAGATTTATGGTGTAGCAACAACGCATTTGGTGAATGAGTCTGAAGAGATAGAAATTGTTCAAGCAAAAAAAGGCAGGAAAATATTGCGAAGATATCTATCCGAGATTATAGAGCCGCGTTCTGTGGAACTTCTTCGCTTGATAAAGAATGAGCTGGCGTCCTGTTCTGGCTATGAAATGGCGTCGGCAGGTATTGTTCTGACTGGTGGAGGGTCAACGCTTGAGGGTTTCGATAGATTGGCTGAAACAGTTCTGAGATTACCTGCAAGGATAGGATATGTCAAAAAAATAAAAGGATGCGGGGAAATGGTCAATCCGATGTATGCTTCAGGTGTAGGTCTCGTACTTTATGACTTGGAGACTAAAGCGGACAGCGCCCTTTATCCTGATGATATGGGTGGTGTCTTTACTAAGATGAGGAATTGGATGAGAGGAATATTTAGATAAAAAGGGGAGGTATTTTATGTTCGAAATTGAGGAAGTGAGAGGTCAAAAGGCAAGAATAAAAGTTGTTGGTGTGGGAGGCGCAGGCGGCAATGCTGTCAACAATATGATCGCATCGAATCTTCACGGCGTTGAATTTCTTACAGTGAATACTGATGCGCAAGCGCTTGAAACTTCTCTTGCGCCACTTAAAGTGCAGATCGGAGCGAATCTCACGAGAGGGCTTGGCGCAGGTTCAAATCCTCAGATCGGCCGGGATGCAGCACTTGAAGATAGTTCCTTGATCGCGGAGCATCTGGAAGGTTGCGATATGGTTTTCATAACTGCCGGCATGGGAGGTGGCACGGGCACTGGTGCGAGCCCTGTCATTGCAGGTATCTCAAAGGAACTCGGGGCAATCACTGTGGCCGTGATAACCAAGCCTTTTTTCTATGAAGGAAAGGTGCGATACTTGAACGCAGAGGAAGGCATGAATGAATTGAAAAAGAATGTGGACACCCTGATCGTGATACCTAACGACAAGATAAGTCTTGTTGTCGAAAAGGGCACTCCTCTTCTCAGATCTTTTGCTGTTGCCAATGAGGTCCTCAAACAGGCGGTTCAGGGGATTTGTGACATAATTCTTGTTCCTGGCCTGATAAACGTCGACTTCGCTGATGTGAGAACCATAATAGAGGACAAAGGACGCGGAGTCATGGGAGCCGGGACGGGGAGAGGAGAATTTGGAGCTGCGGATGCAGCCAAAAAAGCTATATCGAATCCTCTTATTGAGGACTGCTCTGTCGAAGGCGCTAAGGGCATACTAATCAATATCACTGGAGGGCTTGAACTCTCGTTAAGCGATGTTCAGGAGGCTATATCTTATATATATGATTCAGCACACGAAGAGGTCAATCTCATTTTTGGCGCTGTCATTAATCCTGACATAGGCGATGAGGTGAGAGTGATAGTGATAGCCACAGGTCTTGATGAGCAGAGGGAAAAGTTGGAACTGCCGCGGATCAAAAAATGGACGCCTCTCAGTCAGCACCTGGGACCTATAAACTATAAAGGTTCGGAAAGGGTTTTATCGAAGAATTTGAGGAATGAATGCGGAATTGATCTGGCGACCTCAGAAATTATTACGTATGAAAATGAGTTAGATGTCCCGGCGTTTCTGAGAAAGATCTCACAGACGCCCACACCCCACCAAGAAATCTAAGCTTCCCTCCCACGAGGGGCTTCCTCCCCCGGGAGCCCCTCCCCCCCTAATTAAGATTTATGAAGTAAAAAATATGGATCATCTCCGAAAAAAGTTGATAGAATCTTAAGGATTCAAAGGGTCAAGGAGTCGAGGATTCAAGGTGAATGCTTAGAAATTACAAGGACTATTGACTGGAGATTTGGGCTATCTTAAGTCTGAGCAGTCAAGGAAAGTACGGAAAGATATAGCAGAGGTGGAAAGGATGCTAAAGCACTTATAAAAATCATTGGAAAACAAATACTTGTACCCTTGAATCCTCGAATCCTTTCTCGCAACTAAATGGGAGAAGAACCAAAAAATATAAAAACTTAAGATTTATTTTTCCTTGCTCTCCTTTATAATAAAAAAAGAATCTATGGAGAAAAAGTGAAGAGCCAGCTCAAATATCTTCAGACACTATTTTATGATCTGTTAAATGACTACGGCAGGGTTTTTGTGCTTGTGAAATATTCCGGGGATTCAATTATTGGCAACAGAGGTTTTACAGAGGAAGAAAAAAGGAACGGAATTGTTTTGGTCTTCAGCAAAAAAAATTATCGGAATCTCAAATGGGCAGAAGACGGCAGTCTTACGGCAACGCTTAGTTTCGGTTCTAATAACAAACCCGAAAAATGTTTTTTGGCTGGTGAGGACATTATATCTGTATTTTCTCCTGATGCAAAGGTGAAATTGGACAGATGGGATATCCGGGATAAGATGGAAGATATGAAGGAGTCTTACAAAACTCAAGAAGTCGAAAAGGTACATCGGTCGCAGGAGAAGGTGATATCCCTCAATGATTTCAAAAAAACAAAAGATTAATATCTTGGATCATCTCTCAAAAAGTTGATAAGGGCATAAGAATCAGGGAATCATGAATTCGAGAGAAATGCTTAACAGTTACAAAAACACTGAGAAGTTCATAAGGGCGCTTAGCTGCCGGCTTTCTTCATCTGTTGTATTTTGATTTTATAGCACCTATGGGCCAGTTCCACGAGTTCGCTAAACCCCCACGTTTTTCTATCGGTTAAGGAATGTGTCATATTTGAAGGGATTGCGTTCAGTCCGAGATATGCGCCGCTGATTGCGCCGGCCATGGCTGAAGTTGTATCGACGTCACCTCCCACCGAGAGGGCCGTACAGATTGTCTCCCAATAGTTTTCAGGGGTACTAAGGAATGAATACAAGCTCCACAGAACACTGCCCACAGCGAAAGGAGTGATGCCCTGCCATCCGTCTTCTTCAACATAATCGTTCCTGATGCCGGCTTTCGAGATGTGGATCGCAGCCTCCTCGGGCTCGAGTCGCAACCAGTCCGCCATTTTCTCAAGTTCAGATGAGAACGTCTTGTCGATTCTACGGGTCCATTCTGAAAGGGATGATATGAATGATCCTATGTCTATACGCTGGCTTTGAAGAACAATTGCCACAGCTCCGCTGATCGCCACAGCCCCCGCTGAACATCGCGGGTCCTGATGGGTAATCCGGCCTTGATCATGAGCCGCCTGTATGAGTTGATCAGGATTGTCAAAGAACATGAGCCCAATTGGAGCGGCACGCATTGCGCTTCCGTTTCCGGCCGAGGGAGGAGGAGTGCCGGCTTCTTCCCAATTTACACCATCAGCGAGCCGCAGAGCGGCTTGTCTTGTTGAATAACCGAATCCCACTGCTCTTCTTTCGACGAAAAGACATTTAATCCTCTCCGCATAATCAGAGGGATCGAATCTCCCACGCGCTACATAGCTTTGAATGAGCTCTCTTGCGAGCTGGGAGTCATCAGAATATTGTCCGAAGGGAAAAGGGAATCTCCCGAATTCTCCTGCCTTTCCAGTTCTTAGATAATCTTCAACATACCTTTTGCAAGCCTCCGGAGAAAAGCCTTCAACGACAAAACCCAAAGCGTCTCCCAGGCATTGACCAATCAGGCAGCCGCTGAATTGATTTTCGCGGGGCAACATATCAATACGTTAATAACTCCTGACAATTGCTGTCAATGGGAGCTTAATTTATCATATGCTAAATTATTTAATTGACAGATGAAATCCTCTGTGTATATTATTGACGCACTAAGTTTCGATGTGAAATCCTTATCTGGGAGATAATTGTGGGCAAAATTACCTATGTTTTATTCTTGACTCTTTTAACTCCACTGCTATTATCTTATTCAGACGCTAAAGTTATCGGCCCATGCGCGAATTGCCACACCATGCATAATAGTCAGAACGGAGGCGCCGTTGCACGCGACGGCGCGGGAGTTGGATGGGACAGTTCGGGAAGCCTCACCGGAGGGAGTCTTCAGACCGCACCACAGGGTACTCTCTTAGTTGCGAGCTGTGTCGGATGTCATTCTGCGACATATAATCAGACAATCGTACAAGCAGGTGACAGTAGAATCCCCATTGTTTTCAATACGAGCGGATACCCTTCACAGCCGCTGGCGGCGGGTAATTTCTACTATGTTTCCATAGGCGGGATAAACAACGACTTGTTCGGACATAATGTGTATGGTATAAGCGGAGCAGACGGCAATCTGGCAGTGGCTCCCGGCAGGCAGAGCGGTACCTGTGGGAATAGTACAAGTTGTCATGTCACACTGGCTGTGGCTGCGGATACCGGGCCGACCAATCTCAACAACGCCTGTGAGGGGTGCCACACTCAGGTGGCGCACCACGATGACTCAAAGCCATGGTACAGATTCTTGAAGGGTCATCTGAATACCACTGACTATGTAACAGGGATTGAGGATCCAGACTGGGAACAGGCTCCGACTGCTGCCGCACATAACTGGTATAAGGGATATATAGGACCAGTAGACAGTTCATTTGGTCTCGAACAGACGCACAGCATAAGCTCCTACTGCGGCGGATGTCATGGCGTGTTCCATAGAGACGAATACATAACTGATGCCGGAGCCTGGCTAAGGCACCCAACTGACATACTCCTGCCTCAGACCGGAGAATATTCATCTTACACTCCGTCAACAAACTATAGCCCCGAAGCACCGGTTGCATGGAGTGATCCAGCAAATCCTGCAGCTGGGACGGCTGTGGTGATGTGTCTATCATGTCATCGCGCACACGGTAGTCAATACGCAGACATTTTGCGCTGGGATTACCAGAGCATGAGCGCAGGCACGACAGGGTCAGCGGCTGGAACTGGCTGTTTCACATGCCACACTCAGAAGGACGGATTGTAACGTTGAATAGCCATTTGAAGCCTATATCTATTATTTTATTTATAGAATTTTTTACTCTTTCGTATTTTAACCCAGATAATTCATAAATTCTGCTGAAAAAAATAGCCAACAATCCTGAGAGCTTTGGTATTATTAAGTTTGCAAAGGCTCAAAACCAAAGAAAGGATGGTTGGCTATATGACAGAGTGTAT
>JBFLXE010000012.1:0-30674 GCA_040757455.1 Nitrospirota bacterium | reverse complement strand
TACACTCTGTCATATAGCCAACCATCCTTTCTTTGGTTTTGAGCCTTTGCAAACTTAATAATACCAAAGCTCTCAGGATTGTTGGCTATTTTTTTCAGCAGAATTTATGAATTATCTGGGTTAGGCAGCGAGCTTGGCGGCTTCAGAAAAGGTGGATATATCGCTTACACAATCACCGATGATTTCAACAAAGGCGTCAGCCTCCTCGAATCAATCGCTGAAAGAATGACTTCTGTAATTATCTGCGCTGAGAGATTCCCCTGGAAGTGTCATAGAAAATGGATCGCGCGGGAGCTTCATAAAAGGGGATGGGAAGTTGAACACATTATCGATAAAGGGAAGGTCTGGAAGCCGAAGTGACGACAGGGTCGAGGGTTCGAGGGGTCATTGCGAGCGAAGCGTGGCAATCTCTTATTTTGGATTTTTGTGTTTTAGTCATTCACTCGATCCCTTGAACCCTGATTTATTCATTCTATTGCTGGCAAAGTAAAGTAAAAAGTTGATCCTTTACCAGGCTCTGATTCCACCCAGATTTTGCCTCCATGGCGTTCCACTATTCTTTTACAAATGGCAAGTCCGATGCCGGTTCCTGGATACTCTGACCTTCCGTGCAGGCGCTGGAAGACAGCAAAAATCCTCTCTGAATTCTTAGAGTCTATGCCGATCCCGTTATCTTTGACGGAAAAAACCCATTCACCACCTCTTCTCTCAAATGACACATGAACTTTTGGTTTTTTCTCGCCCCTGAACTTTAGGGCATTGCCGATCAGGTTTTGAAATAAACTGCTTATCTGGGAAGAATCGGCCATGACCTTTGGTAACTCCTCATCATGCGTCACCTCTGCTTCACTTTCTTCGATGGACTTCTGGAGATTTGCCAATGCGAGGGCCAAAGGCGTTGAGGTGTCGATGGGTTTGAACCTTTTCCCTTTTGTTTCGACCTGGGAATATTCGAGAAGGTCTTTTATAAGTAGCTGCATCCTTTTCACACCGTCAATAATGAACTCAATAAATTCATCTGCTTTTTCATCAAGTTTTCCCTTGTATTTTTTTGAGAGCAGTCTCGAGAAACCTTCCACCCCGCGGAGCGGCTCCTGGAGGTCGTGTGAGGCTGTATATGCGAACTGCTGGAGGTCTGCATTGGATCTCTTGAGTTCTTCGGATAACTTCTTTAATTCGGCAGTCCGCTCTTCGACGCGCATCTCCAGTTGGTCACGGGATTTAATTATTTCGGCTTCAACTTCAAACCTGTGTAAAGCCTCTCCTATCTGGGGCGCCGCCATCGACTCGAGGAATTCCACTGTCTTCTTTGGAACCATGTTCTCTTTCTCATCAGCCATATGGATAGCGCCGAGCGTTTTTCTCCGGTAACGAATAGGTATAACGGCAATGGATGCAAAACCGTTTCTGGTACAGTTTCCGCGATACCTTATCTTCTGTTTTTCCGTGAGGGTATTCAAAAATTTGAGGGAATTATTGAGACAAAAGGAGCCTTTAGAGGTCAGCGCTATATGATCTTGCGGCTCGGCTTTACCCGAAATCACTCTGATACAGGCACAGACATCTGTATCCAGAGAGAGCATATTTTCGAGCTTCATGAATTCATCGTTGAATCCCACATATGATTCATATGGTATATACCTTTCCTCATTAACCACCCTTATGCCAACACTACGACACCCGGTCCACTCGCCAATCAACTGTACAACGGAGTCGAGATAGTCTTTCCGGGATGTCTTTCGAGCAAACAATTCCAGCAGATTGGTGATGAATTTATCTCTCTCATTCGCCTCTTTGCGTTCTGTAATATCACGAACGATAACCTGAATCGTTCCGTCCTCAAGCAACTTTGCAGTCACATCAACATCGAAGATAGTTCCGTCTTTATGCTTTGCTTTTCTCTCAATACGTACCGTTTCGCCGGCAAGCACCTCGGCCAGCGGAAGCGGGTTTGAGGCAATTTCCTCCTCCGGTAGCATGTCAATTACGTTCATACCAAGAAGTTCTTCCTTACTGTACCCGCTTATCTCGCATGTCGTTGGATTGACGTCCAGGAAATTCAACTGCCTGTCTACAATAACGATGGCATCCGCCGCCTGTTCGATGAGCGACCTGTATTTTTTCTCGCTCTTTTGAAGCTCTTCGTCTGCCCTCTTTTGCTCAATCGCTTCAGCTAACACATTGGCAACCGCCTGAAGGAAGTGAATGTCATCCTGAGTGAATGTGCGCTGTTGAGTTGTATGTGCGCCGAGAACCCCGAAAGGATCCTCCCGGCCGGGAATAATTACGCTCATACCACTAACCACACCATGATCGTGTAGAAGAGGCGGACCGCTGAATCTTGTTTCCGTTCGAAGGTCTTCAACAATAACCGGTTTATCAGATGACAGCGTATAACCCGCCTGTGATTCCGTACCTGCGCTTACAGTTCCACGCCCCACAAGCCCTTCTTTCCAGCCTATACCGGCTATTAATAATAAAGCCTTCCCGTTCGGGAGCAGCTCAAGAACCTTGCAATATTCCACTCCAAGCGTTTGCGCAACTAAAGCAACAGATTTGTTCATCAACTCATAAAGACCCATTCCGGCCAATGCGGCCTGCCCAAGTTCAGCTACGACTGCCCTTTGCTTCTGTGACTTGATGCGATCAGTTACGTTGAGAAGGGATAGCACAACGCCTCTAATCTTCCCGTCTATGTCTCTCACTGGCTGGAGGTTCCAGTCCCAATATGATATGCCCCATTCCGGATGTTCGGCATACTCAAAAGGTTTCGCATAAGTAACATAAGGCTCGCCTGTTTCTACGACCTTCCTGAAGATAGCTTCATTCTCTTTATTGGGGTAAAGGTCAAAGTGGTTCTTACCAGGGAAGTATTCAGGAACACGGTTGACAATATCAGCGTATGCCTTATTGACCTTGATAAAGTTGAAATCCCTGTCCATATAAGCAATGAGCACATGAATGCTGGAGAACATCCTCTCTAAAAGCTCATTTGTTTTTGACAGTTCTATTGTCCGGTCCTGAACTTTTATTTCCAGTTCATCAGCATGTTCCTTTATTTTCTCAAGAAGCATAATGCGTTGCATTGCGATAGCAACTTGATCGGTAACAGTCTCCATTAAATCCAGTTCATCATCAGTAAAGCTCGTCCTTGACCGTGTGCCAAAGGAAAGCGTTCCGATCACTTTTTCCTGTGACATAAGAGGATGGCAGGCATATGCTTTGATGCCGAATGACCGAACAAGATTAGTCAGAGGATTTGGTTTTTCCTGAATATTCTCACAGATCATACGTTGTCCGTCTCGTGCAACTGTTTCGCATACAGTAACCCCGTAATCAAGCCATTCTATTTCTCTGGCGGTCTCTTCAGGAATTCCTGCGAAGGCATTTAAACGAAGACGGCCCTTTTCTTCATCTACAAGGAAATTAAAGAATGCATGACAATCAAGAAGGGTCATGACCTTCCGGCACAGATTGTCGACAATCTGGAGCGGTTCGTCAGTTGCCAGCAATTGGCCGGCTGTTTCAGAGAGAATCTCAAATCTCTTTTTGCTCTTTAGCAGTTCTTCCTCGGCCCTCTTTCTCTGGGTGATGTCTATGCCCGTACCGATCAAGCAATTCGTATTGTGAATCTCGGTCATCACTACTGTAAAGAAATAGGGAGTTTTATGCCCGTCTTTCGAAATAAATTCCGCCTCCGCCGAAGACTCTCCCTTTGTAAAAGCTTCCTGAATTCTGTGTTCTATAAGCCATTTATCATCTCCTGCGAAGAAATCCAGAGGTTGCATCCTTGAAAGTTCTTCAGCGGTGTATCCTGAGACCCTTTCGAAGTTCTTATTCCATTTAAGGAATCGCCCTTGCCGATCAAAGAGATAAAAAATGCCGGGCAGACTTTCTATCGTGCTATCCGAGATCGTCTTTTCCATGTACAGTTCCGCTGTGCGTTCGGCAACACGCCTCTCCAACGTCTCGTTAATCTCACGCAGCGCTTTTTCCGCCTGTTTGCGATCGGTTATGTCGATGCCCATCTCGAGGATCAGAGTGGAGCCGTCTGCGTCAGTGAACGGGAAGTCGTAAATGTCATAATCACGTCCATCAGGACCTGTCCACTCCCAATAATGGGGCCGCATCGTCTTCAGCACTGAATATGTTTCACAAGTCTCACAAGGCTCAGTGCGATTGAAAAGGTACTCGAAGCAGCGTCTACCATGAGATTCCCCGAAGCGTTCGCAGAAAAAGCGGTTGGCAAATGGCACGTGGTAATCGGGCGTCAAAAGTACAACGTAAGCCGGCAGCGTCTCCATAACGCCATAGAGTCGCTGACGTTCAGCCTTCGCAGCATCTTCCGCTCTCCGGCGCTCTGCGATTTCTGTCTTCAATTCCTCATTCACTTTCGTGAGTTCCGCTGTGCGTTCCTTGACCCGCATCTCTAAGTCGTCATGAGCCTTCTGTAGCGCCACCTCGGCACGTTTACGCTCGGTGATCTCAAAAGCATAGATGCGCACGACGTTGAACTGCGGAGAAAGATGAATGGTTTCGTCAAACACCCTATCCTTTATTAACACTTCACGGTGGAGAGTTGATTCCCCATATTTCATCAAACCTTCAAGAATATCGCCAAAGTCCGAGGGAAAGAAAACGCTAATATCTCCCTTATCCATGCCGAGATTCTCCAGAACCCTTTGAGCGGCCGGATTGACGAAGACGACTTTTCCCGAAGAGTCAACTTCTATAACAGGATTCGGATTCATTTGAGGGAAAGACGCAAGATGTTTCGTGCGCTCCTCGGCTCGTTTGATCCCTGTGATGTCAGTATAGGTTATAACCACGCCCTCGATGCGGTTGTCAGAGGTTCTATAGGGAAGGGTGGCGCGGATGTACCAGGAGCTGTTAAGCGTCATCTCCCTTGTCACAGGGACGAGGCGGTCGAGGACTGACTCGGCATCGGCAATGAGGTCCGGACCAAGGCTTTCCTGTGACAAATCGACGATGGGCCGTCCAACGTCGGATGGGATCAGTTTCAAAAGCCTCGACACGGCAGGTGTGAAGCGCTTTACCCTGAACTGAGGATCAAGAAAGATAGTAGGGATATTGGTGCTTGCAAGGAAATTGTTCAGGTCATTATTCAGCTCTTCCTGTTCCTCTATCTTACTCTGGAGCTGCGAATTCACCGTGATAAGCTCCTCGTTCAATGACTGGAGTTCTTCCCTGGATGTTTCCAGTTCTTCATTTGCCGCCTGGAGTTCCTCATTCGAGGACTGGAGTTCTTCATTGAGACTCCTGAGCTGCTCGATATGGCTCTGGAGGGCCTCCCTTGTAACCGACAGTTCGGTCTCAAGCTGCCTCACCGAAGTCTCTTCAACCTCAGCTGCCTCTAAAGATGCCACCCCGGCCGGTTCGGGAAAAACGCTTTTCTCGCGAAATATAAGCAAATAAAGGTTTTCTTTCAATTTTGAGATACGGAGGGTGACCTGCTTCTTTTTCCCGTAGTCGCCCGAGATACTTGCGCGAATAGAGACATGCTTTGCTTCATGAGTCGTCCTGTAAATGGCGGCTCTTATTTTGCTATGCAATTTTTCCGGAAGGAGTTCCAGCAAGTTCTGCGTGGGTGCGCCGCGGGGCTGCCGCAGGTATCTGTTAGTAGGCCCGTTATGATAGAGAATATCGTAATTCTGATTAAATGCCACGGCAGAAGGAGCGTATTCCTCAAGAAGGGCATCCTGCACAAATTGAGTTAAAGACGGCTGGTCAGGTAACAGTTGGGCCTGTTTGGGAGGAAGCGCTGCGGTGCGCTCCGCCGTAAAAGGAAAAACGAGTGGCATCCTCAAAGAAGGCGATTTCTTGACTTTAGTGTAGATTCGGCACTTCTTGTGCCCGATGGATTTAAAAAGGTTGCCGTTTCTTCCCGGCGATTCTGCGTTACCCAGGAAGAGATACCTTCCATCCTTCAGGGCGTAGTGGAAGATCGCTATGCATTTCTCCTGTGCTTCGGGTTCGAGATATATCAGAAGATTGCGGCAGATTATAAGGTCGAGCTTCGAAAAAGGAGGGTCCGTGAGGAGGTCCTGTTTCGCGAATACCACCTGTTCCCGTATCCCCTTGACAATTGTCGCGGTCAGACCATCCTCGGAGAAAGTGAAATATTTATGCTTGTAATCCGATGGCACATCCGCAATAATGCTGGACGGGTATGTACCTTCTCTTGCCTTTTCGAGTGCCGACTCGTTGACATCGGTGGCAAAGATCTGGATTTCTCTCTTCCTGCCTGCAAGATCGAGTTCGTTGCGAAGCAGCAGGGCGATGGAATACGCCTCTTCACCCGTTGCGCATGCTGGTGTCCACACGCGGATTTGAGAGATGTCATTTTCAGCAACAAATTTTCGTATCACTTCTATTTTAAGGGCTTTCCAGGCCAGCCGGTCCCTGAAGAAAGAAGTGACGCCAATCATGAGATCAGAAGCCAGCAAAGACGCTTCGGAATCTTTCTTCTCTGTTATCTCGAGATATTCCCGGATCGACCTAACTCCGTGAAGATACATTCGCCTTCGGATCCTCCTGGCGACTACGGTTTTTTTATAATGATCAAAGCTGTAGCCGGTCTTCTCACGGATCAGCCGGTAAAAGGTCTGAAAGTCTGATGGAGAGAAAGGAGTGCTGGCGGCTATGGAGACCGCTCCCGAACTCTGCATCTTCAGCATCTCGCGGGCGATGTCAGCCGGCGGGAAAACTCCGTCCACCTGCCGGGTATTGATCGCAGCGAGAGGCATGCCCGCAAACTCGGCAGTCCCTGGATCCTGAACAAATACAGTACCGCCCATCATTCTGATCGATTGAATTCCGCGTGCTCCATCAGTCCCAGCGCCGGATAAGATTACGGCGATAGCCCTTTCTCCAGCCTCTTCAGCGAGGGATTCAAAAAAGTCATCGACGGGCAGACAGAGATGCGCCCTTCTGCGGGCGGTAACATGGAAGTTACCTCTTAGAATCCGGACCTCTTTTCCAGGAGGGCTGAGGTAGATCTTTCCGGGCAGGACCTCCAGTCCATCCGATATTTCATTTATATCGATATATGTTTTTCTGGAGCGGAGCAAATCGGGGAGAAGACTTTTTTGTTTAGCTGAAAGGTGTTGGATAAAGACGATGGCAAAACCTAATTCCTGCGGAAGTTCATCCAGAAACCTCTTAAATGCTTCAAGGCCGCCTGCAGAGGCGCCAATGCCGACTATCGGAAAAGACATCTGAGAAGCTTTGTCTACCATAACTTACTGTGATGGCCCCAAGCCTGAATGGTTGTTATGCGGAGATATCTTTCCATTATTCCGTCCGTGAGGCAGATTTGAGTTCCCTTTTCATAAAAACTACCCCTCTTCAGAGCCGGAAAATTATTATGGGAGAGACTATATAAAATAATATCATCGGGACTATGCCTTTGTCCACTAAAAAGCCTTAGTGTCTTTTAAGGAGTGCGTTTCGGGACTAAACAATACCTTTACTGCATTTCCTGGCAAAATGTTTTGAACTGTGAGGTTAATATAATTGGCGGAGAGGCAGGGATTCGAACCCTGGGTGGAGTTACCCCCACAACGGTTTTCGAGACCGCCCCGATCAACCACTCCGGCACCTCTCCAGCATTTATTCAATAACTCTTTATATCTCCAAGCCACACTATATTTTTCCGTAATGCCGTATTGTTCAGTTTCTCAACGATCTTTTTGTCAGCAGTAACGAGTTTAGTTTTATATATCGTTGCAGCAGAAACATAGAGAGCATCATAAACTGTCATGTCATAAGCCACGCTGAGATCAATTGACAGTTCGAAAAGCGACTTCGCTGCAATTACAATAAAAGGGATTGTAAGCACCTGGTTCAAGATCTCCTGTATCTCGGTAGTTGTCAATTCCTTAAGTCTATGTTTCTTCCAGAGCACATTTCCTATCTCTGCATATATCAGATCAGGAACGACGAACGATGTCTCTCCTTTCTCTACCCTAATGAACAATTTCTCTGCTCTATCAGCAAGTACTTCAGGGATATATAGTTTTGTTACCACATTTGCATCAATTACAAGACTTACCGGCATCTGTCCTGTCTTAAAAGGACTGCGCTATCACTGAATTGTTTTCCCTTTTTCCCCAACTTTTTTCTTATTTCTGATGCCTTTTCGGTGAGATTTGCCGGATAATAAAATGCGATATCTTCAAGCCTGTCCTTTAATTCTTGCTGGAGTGAGCGATTATGTTGTTTTGCCAGAGACTTCAGTCTTTCCAGTGTTTTTTCTGAAATTCCCCGTATAAGTACATCTGCCATCTCAGATTCCCCCTGATATCAATATGATAGCACATATTAATATTTTTCCCATTAAGGCGCTGAATCTCATATTAGCTATCTGCGGTTCTGGAAAAATCTTTTGAGGAGTTCAGCACATTCATCCTCAAGAACTCCGGATACAACTTCCACCTGATGATTAAGACGCTTGTCTGAGAGGATGTTGTAGAGACTGTCGACCGCTCCTGCCTTTTCATCCTTACATCCGTAAACGAGTCTGCCGAGACGGGCGTTCACCATCGCTCCGGCGCACATGATGCAGGGTTCTTTAGTCACATAAAGCGTCGAATCCGTCAATCTCCAATTTCCCATCTGTGACGCAGCGGCTCTTATAACAAGGATCTCGGCATGACCCGCAGGATCTCTTGAGAACTCTCTGCAGTTGTGCGCTCCTGCGATAACAGTGTTATCCTTTATAAGGATGGCGCCGACAGGCACCTCATCTTCATCAAAAGCAAGTTTTGCCTCGTCGAGGGCAAGCCTCATGTAATAAAGGTCTTTTTCCGTGTGAGCCATCGATTATATTGTATCGGAAGGGCGCGAAAAAAACATGTCACTGATTAACCCGAAAAATGCAATTAAAATAATGCAGGTGTTGTGAGAAAATTTATTTTTCGATACCTTAGTGTACATTTAACCGATGATTAATCTGAATATTTTTATTCATCAAACGAAATTGGATAATTTAATAATTTCATCGAGTTAAATAAATTTTCGAGCAATGTCTGCATTATTTGTGTTAATAAAACTACGGTCACCTCTGTTAATATAAAACGACAAAAATGAAACAATCTGATCTGGCATTTCTTAAGAAATGGTTCTCCGACTATTGCATGTCGTTCTATTTCCCGAATATCGATGATCAGAGGAATATCCTTCTAAAAGAAGAGCATACGGCCAAGGTCTGCGAGAACATTCTCTATATTGCGAAGGGTTTATCGCTGGATAAAAATAAAACAATGCTTGCAGAGACAATCGCGCTCTTCCATGACATCGGGCGCTTCCCGCAATATTCGAAATACAAAACATTCAGAGACAGAAAATCTGTCAATCACGGTCTTTTAGGTGCAGAAACTTTAATCGAGAAGAGAATCCTCGACAGGCTCCCTCAAAATGAAAGGGAGTTGATCATCGAGGCGGTCAGGTTTCACAACGCATTTTCGGTTCCGAAGAACGAAAAAGAGGAATTTGTATTTTTCAGCCGGTTGATAAGAGATGCTGACAAGCTGGATATATGGCGTGTTTTCCTTGAATATTATAGCAGTCCCGAGGATGAGAGAGCTTCGGCAGTAGGCCTTGGGCTGCCGGATTTACCTCATTATACAAAGGAGGTCTTACTTACGCTTTACGAGAAGCGTGTGGTATCTCTTTCGGAAATCAAGACGCTGAATGATTTCAAGATGCTTCAGCTCTCATGGATATTTGATCTCAATTTCACTCCGTCATTCAAACTGCTCTCCGAGAGAAAATATATAGACAGGATCATTGCACACCTGCCTCAGACAGATGAGATTCAACAAGCATCATTATTTCTGAAGGACTTTGTAGAGAAGAGAATAGACGCCGCTATCCTCTAAAATCCCAATATTTCCACTTCAAATATTCGTTGATCGTCCGGGCAGCCTTCCTTCCTGATCCCATCGCAAGAATAACTGTTGCAGAGCCGGTGACGATATCTCCGCCGGCAAAGACTCCTCTCTTGGATGTCATGCCAGTGCCTTCTTCAGCGAGAATGTAGCCCCGCTTATTCAATTTGAGGTCAGACATCGTGTTGAGCAAGAGGGGATTCGAACGCGTACCAAGCGCCGGAATACCAACGTCTATTTCTAACCGGAATTCGCTGCCCTTGATGGGAACTGGCTTTCTTCTGCCGGATTCATCAGGTTCACCCAGTTCCATTTTTATACAATCGACTGCCTGCACATTTCCTTTGCCATCGTCAACAAATCTCACAGGGTTTGTAAGCATCATGAACTCTATGCCTTCCTGGCGTGCATGATGGATCTCGGCTTCCCGCGCTGGCATCTCTGCCTCGGAACGCCGGTAAACGAGATACACCTTTTCGGCACCTAGCCTCAGCGCTACCCTGGCTGCATCCATTGCAACATTACCACCACCGAAGACAGCGACGCTCCTGCCGCACTTTATCGGCGTGTCATATTCAGGGAAAAGATATGCTTTCATAAGATTAGCTCTCGTCAGAAATTCATTGGCCGAATATATCCCGTTTAGATTCTCGCCCGGGATTCCCAGAAATAAGGGCAATCCGGCTCCGGTCGAAATAAAGCAGGCATCGTAGCCATGCCCGTTCAAAAGTTCATCAACTGTATGAAGTTTACCGATCACGGCATTAACGATGACTTCGACACCGAGCATCTTTATATAGCCAACCTCCCGTTCTACTATAACCTTCGGGAGTCTGAATTCCGGTATTCCGTAAACCAGAACGCCTCCCGGCTTGTGAAGTGCCTCGAAAATAGTGACTTCATGACCAGATTTGATAAGGTCAGATGCGCACGTTAAGCCACCGGGTCCGGAGCCTATTATGGCTACTTTTCTGCCCGTAGGCTGCGGTTTTTCGGGAACCTGTATTTCTCCCTGGGAAGCCTCGTAATCTGCGACGAACCGCTCAAGATTCCCGATCCCAATCGCTTCACCTTTCTTGCCGAGGATACACAGAGATTCGCACTGAATCTCCTGAGGACACACTCTTCCACAAACAGCGGGCAAGGCATTTTTCTCCTTTATCTTCCATGCAGCCTCTATGAACCTTCCCTCCTTGATTAATTTAATGAATGAAGGAATATCGACTTCCACAGGGCAGCCGGTTCTGCATGTAGGTTTCAGGCAGCTCAGACATCTGGACGCCTCTTCTACCGCCTCATCAGGGGTGTAGCCATAGGGTACCTCCATGAAATTCCTTGCCCTTTCGAAAGGGTCCTGTTCTCTCATTTTCACTCTGTTTTTCTTTTCTTTTTTCCCCACCTACTTGACCTCCGCAGTAGCTCTGAATCTTTCCATTGCCTCTTTTTCTTCTTCAATATACATTCTCTGCCTAGCCATGAGCAGGTCAAAATCGACCTTGTGTCCATCGAATTCGGGCCCATCAACACAGGCAAATCTGGTTTGACCATCGACCTGGACTCTGCAGGAGCCGCACATTCCGGTTCCGTCGACCATGATCGAGTTTAGGCTTACAAGAGTTTTCACACCATGTTTCTGGGTAGTGATACAGACGAATTTCATCATGATCGCAGGGCCGATGGCAATCACTAAATTCACATCTTTCTCTCTCAATATCTCGTCAAGAGGGATTGTGACAACTGCCTTTTTCCCGTAAGAGCCGTCGTCCGTGGTCATTATTAATTCATCCGAAACGCCAAGCATCTTTTCTTCCCAGAAGAGGAGATTCTTCGTTCTTGCTCCGATGATTGAAATAACGCGGTTGCCAGCTTCTTTGAGCGCTCTTGCAATCGGGTAGACAGGAGCGATTCCGACACCTCCGCCCACGCAGACAACTGTGCCAAAATTTTCTATATGTGTATGTTTTCCGAGAGGACCTATGACATCGCAAATATAATCGCCTTCATTCAGTGCAGCCAGATGATGTGTTGTCTTTCCGATTTTCTGGAAAACGGTTGTGATGGTTCCTCTGTTCCTGTCGAAGTCAGCGATGGTAAGAGGAATTCTTTCGCCTTGTTCATCGATTCTCAGAATGAAAAAATTTCCGGCTTCTGCCTTTCTCGCGATATCCACCGCATTGATCTCGAATAATAAAACAACATCTGAAAGCTCTTCCTTTCTGACTATCCTGAACATCATGCCTCCTTTACGTTGCCCGTTGGACTTCGATTCGCAAGCTATCTATGCAAATAATAAAATTTTTTCTTGACAAGCGTCAGTGCTTTTAAGTATAACATAACCGCTTATGCCTGGAACCTATTTACCATCAGAATATTTGCCCGTTCTCATTTTTATCATTATCGCCATGGCATTCGGCCTTGGAGCCTTGATAATCGGTATAATTTTCAGGCCCAAAAAAACTTACTACGAAAAGCTCATGCCTTATGAATCAGGAATTACGCCGGTTGGAGAGCCACGCTACAGATTCTCCATCAGGTTTTATATCATTGCGATGCTTTTTGTAATATTCGATGTTGAGGCAATATTCATTTATCCCTGGGCCATAGTTTTTGACAAAATTGGTATCTACGCCTTCATCGAAATGGTGATATTCATCGTTATCCTTTTGGTCGGTTATGTTTACGCATGGAGAAAAGAAGCTTTTCAGTGGGATTAACCATATAAGTTTAAGGAGTGGGCGATGCTGATCGACACGTCAACGATCAGTCTGATTCAGGTAGAAAAAGACACAAAGATATTACCCCCCAATGTTATCATCACAACCTTTGACAAACTCATCAACTGGGGAAGATTGTCTTCCATATGGCCGACCACATTCGGACTTGCCTGCTGCGCCATCGAGATGATGGCCGTAGGAGCGGCACATTATGATTTTGACAGGTTCGGCATAATCTTCAGAGGTTCTCCACGGCAGGCAGACTGCATGATCGTGGCAGGTACTGTTACAAAAAAAATGGCGCCGGTTGTTAGGAGGGTCTATGACCAGATTCCGGAGCCCCGATATGTGGTGGCAATGGGCAGTTGTGCATGCACAGGCGGGGTATTCAGGACTTATAACACAGTGCAGGGATGCGACTGCTTCCTGCCGGTTGATGTCTATGTTCCGGGCTGTCCTCCGCGTCCTGAGGCGCTACTGGAGGGTATGATGAAACTCCAGGAGAAGATGAGAAAAGAAAAGACGAGGTGGAGCCCATGGCGGTAGTTGCGCGAAGGATATCGCTTTATCCAGCCGGTATCGACCCAAAAGAAATAGCCGAAAAAATAAAGGAACGGTTTCCCGAAGAAGTTGTTGAAGTTACCGAATTCCGTGATCAGATCTCCGTGATTGTAAAGAGAGGGAAGATTTTACACATCTGCAGGTATCTTCATGATGATCCTTACATGCTCATGGATCATCTGCAGGACCTCTCCGCCGTTGATTGGCGTGGCAAGAAAGACCCCAGATTTGAGGTCATCTATAATCTTTATTCTATCCGTTTCCGTCATAAAATCCGTTTGAAGGCACAGGTTCCCGAGGATAATCCGAGAATCAGTTCGGTTGTACCGATATGGGCAGGCGCAAACTGGCATGAAAGGGAGTGCTTCGATATGTTCGGCATCACTTTCACCGGGCATCCTGACTTAAGGCGAATTCTTCTGCCGGAGGACTGGGAAGGCCATCCGCTGAGAAAAGATTATCCTGTCGAAGGGCCTGGTCCCGAAAAGGAATGGCATGGCTTCGTTGAGGTCCTGAGCAAGGCGAAGGAATTGAAGCCGTTTGAATGGGAAGAATGAGTATGGATCAGGTAGAGAAGATATTAGAAACGAGAGAATTAAATGTTAATATGGGACCGCAGCATCCTGCGACCCATGGTGTTCTTCGCCTTGTCCTCGATCTGGACGGCGAGGTGGTCGTTAATGTTACACCTTATATTGGATATCTCCACAGAGGGATCGAAAAGCTCGGCGAAAGTCTTAGTTACTTCCAGGCCCTTCCGCTGACTGACAGAATGGACTACGTATCGGCAATGTCTAACAACATTGGTTATGTTGTTGCGGTGGAGAAATTGTTTGGAATAGAGGCTCCGGAAAGAGCGAAATTCATAAGAACCATGGTTGGTGAGATGTCCAGGATTTCGAATCATCTTCTGTGGCTTGCGACTCATGCACTCGACATCGGCGCGATGACCGTTTTTCTTTACTGTTTCAGAGAAAGAGAGTGGATACTTGAGCTGTTCGAGAAGATATGCGGTGCAAGACTGACAGTAACCTATCCGAGGATAGGTGGCGTAAGAAACGATGTATCTCAGGAATTTCTTGACAGCCTCTATAAATTTACCGAGGAATTTCCCTCGCGAATTCTGGAATATGAAACCCTGATTGACCAGAACAGAATATGGCTCAAGAGGACAGTAGGGATTGGGGTGATCTCTGCAGAGGAAGCTGTGAGTTGGGGGCTCACAGGACCCACCCTGAGAGGTTCCGGCGTACCTTATGATGTGAGGAAACATGCTCCCTATGATGCGTATGACAGAGTCGAGTTTGACGTGCCGGTCGGCTCAGAAGGTGATACATATGACAGGTATCGCTGCCGTATGCTCGAAATGAGGCAGTCAAACAACATCATCAGGCAGTGTATCGAAAAATTACCGGCGGGGCCGATTATGGCCGAGGCACCCAAGCTGGTTCTCCCGCCTAAGGACAAGATGATGGCTGTGACTCATCCAGATCAGAAACATGCTTTCTTTATTGATGAAAAAGTATGTAAGGGCTGTGGCATGTGTTTGAGGGCCTGTCCTGCGAAAGCAATCTTTGGCGAGAAGAAAAAACCGCACAAGATCAAACAGGAATTTTGTCTTGGCTGTATGAACTGTTATGTGACATGCAAATTCAAGGCTCTGAAGATAATACCGGGCGGCAGAGGGCTTGGTGACGAACAATTAGCAGAACTGGCCAAACAGCCCATTCCGGAAGAGATCACAAAAGCCACGGAGCTTCTTGCCGAACATTTTGCTTACGTAAAAAGGGGTCCAAGGGTACCGGAGGGTGATCTTTATGTCGCAACGGAAGTGCCCAAAGGTGAACTGGGTTTCTATTTTGTGAGTGATGGTTCCGGAAAACCGTACAGGATGCGGGTGAGGGCTCCTTCATTCGTCCATGCCCAGGTCTTGCCCAGACTATGTATTGGACACCTGGTGGCTGACGTGATTGCGAACATCGGAACTATCGACATAGTTCTTGGAGAATGTGACAGATAGTGATTACGACTGAGGGATTGATCAACTTCGGGATCAACGTGGTGATTATCACGATAAAGATCGCGATCGTGCTCGGCGTAACACTTCTTCATGTAGCATATGCAACATATTTCGAACGTAAGGTGATCGGCCATATGCAGGTCAGGCTGGGTCCGATGAGGGTTGGCCCGCATGGCCTTCTCCAGCCAATCGCGGATGGAGTCAAACTTTTCTTTAAAGAGGATGTAATCCCGGAAAATGCGGATAAGGTCGTATTTTATCTCGCACCCGTCATATTTATGGCAGCTGCAATGGTGAATCTCTCCGTTATTCCTTTTTCATATAATTTTGTGATTGCTGATATAAACATAGGACTGCTGTTTGTTTTTGCGATAGCAGGGCTCGGCGTATACGGAATTTTTATATCCGGCTGGGCTTCAAACTCGAAATACGCTTTCATCGGCGGACTAAGGTCATCTGCGCAGGTCATTAGTTATGAGATCGCTATGGGATTGAGTCTGGTCGGTGTGATGATAATGGCGGGCTCGCTGAACCTGACTGACATAGTGATAGCCCAGCAGAACTCAATCTTTGGGATATTTGCGATTCCACAGATAGTCGCCTTCGTCGTTTTTGTTATCGCGGCGATTGCAGAGACGAACAGAACTCCCTTTGATCTCCCGGAGGCGGAGAGTGAACTTGTGGCCGGCTATTTCGTTGAATACAGCAGCTTCAGATTTGCCCTTTTCTTCCTGGGTGAATACATAGCCATGTTCATCATGTCATCACTGGGTGCAATATGTTTCCTGGGAGGATGGACGCTCCCATGGTATATAACACGGGTTCTGCCGTTTCTCTCCTATGTCCCGCCGGTCTTCTGGTTCCTCATTAAGGTCTATTTCTTCATATTCTTCTATTATTGGATAAGGGCAACAGTGCCGAGATACAGATACGACCAGCTAATGGCAATTGGATGGAAGATACTCATTCCCGTGGCACTGGCAAACATCGTTATCACAGGTTTGGTGAAAATCATTTTGTAAGGAGATAACGGGTGACGGTAAAAAATTTCATAAAGAAAATTTTCTTTATAGAAATACTGAAGGGGTTGGCCCTTACCTTGAGCAGGCTTTTTTCTCATGCGGTGACCATACAGTATCCCGACGAAAGAAGACCCATAGCGCCTGGGTTCAGAGGTCAGCATGCCCTTGCCAAACACCCGCAAACAGGAGAGGCAAAATGCACTGGCTGCGGACTTTGTGAGACCGTTTGCCCGTCAAAATGCATACACGTTTTCAGGGAAAAGGGCCAGGTGGCAAGATACGAGATAGAGCTCCTGAGATGCATATATTGTGCATTCTGTATGGAAGTTTGTCCTTATGGCGCTGTCGTGCTCACCGAAAACTATGAATATTCTGATTATTCAAAAGACAATTTGTATATGACCAGAGAAAAACTTTTAAGAAATTGGGATAAATATATGTCCGGCAAAAAAGGAGAGGAATATTTTGCGAGGTTCTGGAGACCAAAATCTGAAGACCTCGAAACCACACCGAACCAGCCGGTCTTCAGAGGAAGGAAAAGATGATCTCCGTATTGTTATTTGTATACTTTGCCTTTGCGATAGTCGCTCTTTCAGTAGTCGTAATCACAAGGAGAAATCCGGTTCACAGCGTCCTCTGGATGCTTCTTTTGTTTTTCCACATCGCCAGTCTTTATCTGATACTAAATGCAGAATTCATGGCGGCGATACAGGTCATTGTTTATGCGGGCGGAATACTCGTGTTATTCCTTTTCGTTGTGCTACTGATAAATGTGAGAGAAGAGACAAGGATAAGCAGGTTCATAGGCGCATGGTCTGCGGGCTTGACCTTTGCAGCTTCTCTTTTCATTGTGGTCATTCTTTCACTCAGGTCTTTTGTTGCGGCACCTCCCGGTCAATATTCGATTGATCTTATACAGCAGGAAACACATACAATCGCCCTGGGGAAGATATTATATACGGATTATTTGTTTCCTTTCGAAATTGCATCGCTGATCCTTCTTGTGGCTATCGTGGGTGCAATAGTGCTGGCAAAAAGGAGGCTCAAAGCTTAGATATGGTACCGTTGAGCTGGTATATGTTCCTCAGTCTGGCTGTTTTCACAGTTGGAGTCTTTGGTTTTTTGACAAGACGGAACATTATTCTCATGTTTATGTCAATAGAATTGATGCTGAATGCCGTTAATATCAATCTTATCGCAATCAGTCATTACATCCAGGACCTCAGAGGGCAGATATTGGCCTTCTTTGTCATTGCGGTTGCGGCGGCTGAGGCGGCAATAGGACTTGCAATTGTTATAGCACTGTTCAGAAACAGGCCGACGGCTCATGTTGACGAAGTCCACGAGATGAAGGGATGACCGAAAAAGGAATTAAACAGAGATTGAGCAAATGAAACTGTATTTATTGATACCATTTCTTCCGCTTGCAGCTTTTATCATTAATATTCTTCTTGGAAAAGAGCTTTTGAGAGACAAAGCTCACTGGCCTTCATGCCTCGGGATAATCGGATCATTCATCATATCCGTTATAACTCTTTTTCAGGTAATAAACGGAAAGACTATCAACGAAGATCTTTATACCTGGATGATATCCGGAAATTTCAAAGTCAGCGTGGGCTTTCTCATTGATCAACTCACGGCTGTAATGCTTTTCGTTGTAACTGGCGTCGGATCCCTGATCTTTATTTATTCAATAGGATACATGCACGGCGATAAAGGGTATTACAGGTTCTTCGCGTACCTGAGCCTCTTCGTATTTTTTATGCTTATGCTCGTCACTGCAAACAACTTTATCCAGCTATATCTGGGCTGGGAAGGTGTCGGCCTCTGTTCATATTTTCTTATAGGATTCTGGTATGAAAAGAAATCCGCTGCAGACTCGGGCAAAAAGGCATTCATTGTCAACAGATTCGGTGACTTTGGCTTTGCCCTTGGCATATTCATGATCTTCCTCACCTTCGGAACGGTCCACTACGAACCTGTATTTTCTAATGTGGGGAACTTCGCAGGACAGACTTTGAATTTCCTCGGAATTGAGGTTAACCTGATCACACTGATCGCTCTACTCCTTTTCTGCGGCGCGGTTGGAAAATCAGCCCAGATGCCTCTGCATGTGTGGTTGCCGGATGCAATGGAAGGTCCCACGCCGGTCAGTGCCCTCATACATGCAGCGACAATGGTTACCGCCGGGGTCTTCATGGTGGCGAGGACGAATGCGATTTTTAACCTTTCGCCGGTTGCGATGGGTGTTGTTGCCATTGTCGGGGCAAGTACATCACTTTTCGCAGCGACAATAGCCTGTGTGCAGAACGATATAAAGAGGATTATAGCGTACTCGACATTGAGCCATCTCGGGATGATGTTTCTTGCTTGTGGTGTCGGTGCATATGCGGCCGGAGTGTTCCATCTTTATACTCACGCATTCTTTAAGGCTCTTCTCTTCCTGGGTGCCGGGAGCGTAATTCACGCTGTTCATCATAACGATATCCAGAGAATGGGCGGACTCAGGAAATTTATGCCGGTTACCTATGCAACGATGTTGCTTGCGGCGTTAAGCGCGGGCGGCATCCCCGGTTTGGCAGGGTTTTTCAGTAAAGATGAGATCGTCTGGTCTGCCTTTGCCTCCGGCACGGATATCGGCAGGCTCGTCTGGGTAATTGTCACATGTGTTGCGTTCTTCACTCCGTTTTATTCGTTCAGGATGATTTATCTCACCTTCCACAGAAAATTCCGGGGCACGCATCATGAAGAGCATCACCTTCACGAATCTCCCAGCGTTATGACAATTCCCTTGATGCTTTTGGCAGTCGGTGCGGTCGCAGGAGGATGGGTGGGGATCCCTTCTGTACTCGGTGGCGGAGCCTATTTTGCCCACTTCCTCGAGCCCGTCGTTGGGCATCCCGAATTCCATGGCACTCATGCCCAGGAATTGGGAATCATGAGTCTGTCAACAACTATAGCCGTCACCGGCCTTGTACTGGCGACGATCTTCTATCTCTTAAAAACATCTATACCTGTGAGACTCGCAAGGAACTTCAACGTCTTCTATCTAATCCTCTTCAACAAATATTTTGTCGACGAATTATATAATTATACAATCGTGAAACCCACGATGTGGGTGGCGCGAAGATTCCTCGTGGGCTTTACCGATGCCAAAATCATAGAAGGCATAGTAAATGGAGTGCCCCGGTTGATTGGCATCTTCAGTTCAGGCTTGCGCAGGATTCAAACCGGACTGGCGCACCATTACGGAATCTTTATGGCTGCGGGTGCTTTCTTCATAATCTTATATATGCTGTTGTGGCGGTGAGCGTGATTTTTAAAGAGGAGATTTTATAGGGACGGAAATGGAACAGGTGATCATGAACCAGTTAGGTTATCCTATTCTCACGACCATTATCTTCTTGCCTGTATTGGGGTCTTTATTTATACTCATCATGAGAAGGTCGTGGGAGTTGCCGGTGAAGTGGATTGCCCTGACGACCAGCGTTCTTACCTTTATTGTTGCGTTGCCTCTCTTTACGGATTTTGACAAGACAACCCACAAGATGCAGTTCGTCGAGAGGCATAGCTGGATTCAGCAGTGGAATATCAATTATTATCTCGGAGTCGACGGGATAAGCGTGTTGCTTGTCTTGCTTTCAGCATTGTCAGCTATCCTTTGTGTGCTCATTTCATGGGATTCCATAAAAACAAAGGTAAAAGAATTCTATATAGCGATTCTCCTGACAACGGCAGCAATGATAGGTGTCTTTTGCTCACTGGATTTCTTCCTCTTCTATCTCTTCTGGGAAGCCATGCTGATTCCCATGTTTCTTATTATCGGCGTATGGGGCGGCCCGAACAGGGTCTATGCGGCGATAAAATTCTTTCTCTATACCTTGGTGGGCAGCGTGCTCATGCTGGTCGGCATAATCGTCTTATATCTTTACTCGGGAAGAAGCTTTGATATCCTCGAGCTTACATCAAAATCATATCCCTATTCGATGCAGTTGTGGCTTTTCTGGGCTTTCTTTGCTGCCTTTGCAGTAAAAGTACCGATGTGGCCTGTTCACACGTGGCTTCCCGATGCGCACACTGAAGCTCCGACGGCAGGCAGCGTTATTCTTGCCGCCATCCTCATTAAAATGGGTGCTTATGGCTTCCTCAGATTTTCCCTGCCTTTATTTCCGGAGGCTTCAAAGGCAATGACCCCGGTTATGCTGACTCTTTCAATTATCGCAATCATATACGGTGCCGTAATATGTCTTGGGCAGACGGATCTGAAGAGGCTTATTGCGTACAGCTCTGTGAGCCATATGGGCTTTGTAACGCTGGGTATTTTCGCACTCAACATCCAGGGAATGGAAGGCGGGATTTTGCAGATGATCAACCACGGGGTCGT
Source organism: Nitrospirota bacterium (assembly GCA_040757455.1). Lineage (GTDB taxonomy): Bacteria > Nitrospirota > Thermodesulfovibrionia > Thermodesulfovibrionales > SM23-35 > Kmv42. The sequence continues at coordinate 10,062 of JBFLXE010000012.1, read as the reverse complement.
AACAGGTGCACTCTTTTTGTCTGTCGGAATCATATACGACAGAACTCATTCGAGACAGATTGCGGATTACGGCGGGCTGGCAACTGTAATGCCGACGTATGCAGCATTCTTCATGGTATTCACCCTGGCGTCCATAGGTCTTCCGGCCACCAATGGTTTTATCGGTGAGTTTCTTATTCTTCTTGGCGGATTTACTGCTAATAAGCTTGTCGGCGTACTGGCAGCAACAGGCGTCATAATAGGCGCAGCTTACATGCTCTGGCTCTACCAAAAGGTGTTTTTCATGCAGACGAACCAGAAGATTCTCGGTCTGCCGGACATGTATGTGAGAGAGGCACTGACTCTCGCTCCCCTTGTTGCCCTTGTTTTCTGGATAGGAGTATATCCAAACTCTTTTCTGAGCTTTATGCATCCGTCTGTCGAAAATCTTCTTCAGCGGGTTAACACAGCAGGCGGAATTCAGGAAATAAGTGTTGCAAAAGCAATAATGGAGGTAATGTTTAGATGAATTTTCAGCTTCCCAATCTTGATCCCGTGACTCCTGAACTCGTGATGACTTCTGTTGCGCTTGTTATTCTTCTTCTGGATCTAATCATAAAAAGAAAAGAGATTGTTGCTTTACTCAGCATTGCGGGCGTTCTTGGCGTAGCGGCAACACTGATTGGCTCATCGGGGACAACGTTCGGAGGAATGTTCATCTCAGATGGCTACAGTACCTTCTTCAAGCTCATCTTTTTTGTGAATGTCATCCTTTCCGTCCTGATATCGATTAAATACATAGCAGTCGAGAAGGTTAATTACGGGGAATATTATGGCCTCATTTTGTTTGCTACGATCGGCATGATGCTTATGGCTTCAGCCGCCGACCTGATTGTTCTTTATCTTGGTCTTGAGCTTATGGCGTTGAGCACATATGTCCTTGCCGGTTTCATCAGGCACGAGGCAAGGTCAAGCGAGGCCGCACTGAAATATTTCCTTCTTGGTGCTTTTTCCTCTGCCTTTCTCCTTTACGGCATATCAATCATTTATGGATTGACGGGTACGACCAATATTCAGGCAATTGCTGCTTTTATTGTTGAAAGAGGTCTCGCAGGAAAATCCGCTCTATTACTGTCGGTCATGCTTCTTACTGTTGCCTTTGGGTTTAAGATCGCAGCGGCGCCATTCCACATGTGGGCGCCTGATGTCTATGAGGGGGCTCCTACTTCCATAACAGCGTTCATGTCGGTCGGGCCCAAGGCTGCGGGTTTTGCTGTTTTAGGAAGAGTCTTTATGGTGGCCTTCGCTTCTGTCACGGTCGACTGGTCAAAAATATTGATTCTCCTTTCGATCCTGACCATGGGTATCGGAAACGTCGTTGCCCTGTCTCAGACGAATATCAAGAGGATGCTTGCCTACTCGTCGATTGCCCATGCGGGTTATGCACTTCTCGGGATAATAGCCGCAAACAATGAAGGCCTCGCGAGTATGATGAGCTACATGATGATCTATGCCTTCATGAATATTGGTGCTTTTGCAGTTATTATCATGCTGAGAAGCGAAGGGTTCAAGGGCGAAGGGATATATGATTACGAAGGACTCGCGAAGCATCACCCTCTGGCTGCTGCCCTGATGTTGATATTCATGTTTTCTCTTACCGGCATTCCACCTACTGCAGGTTTTGTCGGAAAATTATATCTGTTTATGGCTGCAATCAACGCAGGTTATACCTGGCTTGTGGTGGTTGCTGTCATCTTTAGCGCAATATCCGCTTTCTTTTATCTCAGAATTGTGATGTTCATGTACATGAGAGAGCCAAGGACAGAGGTTGGCCTGACAACGTCTGCGGGAACAGGCGTTGTTCTCGGAATCACGACAGTAGCTGTACTTTTTATCGGTGTATTCCCATCTTATCTGCTCGGCTTCGCCCGTTTAGCATTGGCAGGGTTTTAGCCTCTCAAAATCATACCTGCCATTTCTTTCATCAATTATTATTTCACCTGAGCAGCGAGGTATGTCATCATGGTTCGGCAGGCTCACTATGACACTTGGAACAAATTTGGGAATTAATAAACACTTTCAGTAATCTCCCCTCACCCCTCTTTAAAAAAGAGGGGAATTATTATAGTCCTTAAAAAGGAGAATTTATTTGCTTTATTTGGCATTTTATCCAATTTTTAATCCCCCTTTTTTAAAGGGGGAGGGATTAGTAAATATAAATTTCTCATTTAAATTTTTTTACGAAAGAATGAAAAAGTTTCCCCCAGTCTTATTTGATCCTTCTCGAAATAGCCCTGAACTCCTCTGTACCAGCTATCCGCAATACCTGGAATAGAACAGTCTCCGTGGATGTTATCACTGCACCTGCATCGCGCATGAACTCAATACCGGTCTCCCAATTATCTTTACTGCGCGCGCAGACAGCGTCTTTTACGACGTGCACATTATGCCCTTCCTGGAGAAGTCCGAGACATGTCTGAAGCACGCAGACATGGGCTTCCATACCCGTAACAACAATATTTCTCCTGTTGGCTGCGGTAATTTCATTCAAAAATGATGGCTCATCACAGCAATTGAAAGTAAATTTCTCGATCGGTATGTAGTAGGGAAGCGACACCCGTATCTCCTCGACTGTCTGGCCCAATCCTTTCGGGTACTGTTCGGTAAGAATGATTGGCAAGTTATACGTCTTTGAAAGTTCAATGAGGTGTATGCAATTCTTGATGATCTCTTCCTTTGTTTTCATGACGGCTGTGAGTTTTTCCTGAATGTCGATGATTAAAAGGGCCGCGCTGTCTTTATCGAGGAAGAATTTTTCCGTAGCTCCTCCTTTAATATGAATATGACTTAAGTTTCCTGAGTATATCTGAGTTTCAAAGATCAATCAATATCATTCCTGTGCTATAATCTTCCTGACCAAATGGAAAAAAGAAATATTGATTTACCCGAAATACCAATAAGTCGTGCTGACGATCTTCATAATCTTGAATATCTGGAAAATGCTGATCTTGTGCTCTTTATGGCGGGTAATCAGTTTATGGTTATGGATGATCTCCTCCGTCTTTTTCGGCAGGAATACCCAGAAATCAATCGCATCTTTTATGAAACCCTTCCCCCGGGTCTTGAGCTGAAACAGATTTTTGCGGGGGGAGCTAAGTTCGGAGATAAAGAAATCCGTGTGGTACCCGACATTTATACCTCCGTCACAGAAAATGCGATGAAGGAACTCGCTGCAAAAGGATTTATCGATGATTATTCTGTCTATCTTCACAACAGGATAGTCCTTATGATACCTGAAGGGAATCCGGCAGGTATAAGGATAGTCAATGATCTGAGCCGTGATAATGTTAGAATTTCTCAGCCGGGTGAAATGGAAGATATCACCCAATACATAACTGACATGTATAGAATTGCTGGTGGGAAAGAACTTGTGAACAGAATAATGGATGAAAAACGCGCTGAAGGAACGACAGTATTAACCATTGTCCATCATAGGGAGACTCCCTTGAGAATAAAGAAAGGTACTGTTGACGTCGGTCCTGTGTGGGCAACAGAAGTTAAAAATGCTCAGAGGCACGGATTAAAAGTTGAAGCCATTGAGCCCGGCGAGAGTCTAGATCAGAGTGACAAAGTGAACTATTTTATAGCACAGTTAACGAATGCCTCGAATCCGGAGAATGCTGCCAAATTTTTGAATTTTATAAAAACTCCTCGTGCACAGGATATATATAGGCAATTTGGTTTCGTGCCGCATTTTACATAAGTTCAATCCTATACCCGTTCTAATCCTAAATTTCTTCAGGTATCATAAATTCTTACCTGCGAACAAACGTTTTCAGGAATTCCAAAGTTTTTATCGAATCCTTCATTTAATCCCACACTCTGAGTATTTCACGGTAAAATGTTGATTTCATCCACAAATGGTGGGCTTAAATGAAATTTTGGATTAATGATTACTATTAGAGATATGCGGAAGAGAGAAATAGAAAGTTGCACCTTCGTTGATTTTCCCCTCTGCCCATACTTTACCGCCATGCCTCTTAATAATACGTTCGACAATCGAAAGTCCAACCCCTGTACCTTCAAAGTCTCTTGCCTCTGATAACCGCGAGAAGGGGGTAAATATTTTCTCTGTATCCTGAGAATCAAATCCGATACCATTGTCTCTTATATAATAGATATTTTCATTTTCTTCGACTTTACAGCCTACCTCGATAACCGCCATATCTTTTGAACGAGTGAATTTTATGGCATTAGAAAGAAGATTGATTAAAACTTGTTTAATTAATCCTATGTCACCATATGCTGGAGGAAGTGCTTTTATGTCAAACTTGATCATTCTTCCCTCTGACAAGGGTTTGAACTCATCTAAGACAGTCGTCATAAGATTCCACATATCATTTTTTACCGATTTTATATCTTTTCGACCTGAACGTGAAAATAAGAGAAGATCTTTAATGATTCTTTCCATCTTTTGTGCACTCATTTGTATTGTATTAATCATGTCTATTTCATTGTTGTTGAGTTTATTGCCACAGATTTTCAAAAACCTACGAGAAAATCCTCCTATCACAAAAAGGGGTGTCTGAAGATCGTGAGAAACCGAGCGGTTGAACGCTTCTAATTCTTTATTGGCTTCAATGAGATCAAAAACTTTCTGTTCAAGCTCTTTATTGAGTTTTTGGATTTTCTCCTCGGCGAGTTTTCGTTCGGTAATGTCTTCAATCATACCGTCATATCGGGTGAGGTGGCCATTTACATCATAGGAAGGCACTATAGTATTGCGAACCCAAACCACTTTGCCATCACGGCGAATTATACGATGCTCCATGGGAGAAACCTCATGTCCAGCCAGAACCTCTTTAACTGAGGTTTCAACTATCATCTTGTCATCTGGATAAATCATCTTGTACCACAAATAAGAATCAGATTCATAATCCTCAGGATTATACCCTGTTACTTGAAAACACCCTATGCTATGCTGAGTAGAGACTGCGACTCCTTCGCTGACTCCAACTGAATAAGTGTAGGCAGTAACTGTACTGACCATACGTCTATAGCGTTCTTCGCTTTCTCTCAAGGCAACTTCAGCCTTCTTACGCAAAGTCATGTCTCTATTTGAGCCTCTATATCCAAGAAGATTCCCTGTACTATCCAAAACTGGTAATCCGCTCGTTTCAAGAATAACGGTATTGCCATTCTTATGTACGTTAGGATTTATAAAATTTCTAAAAACTGCTTTCTTTGCAAAAACTTCAAAAGCCGCTTTTTTAAACGTCTCTCTTATATCAGGATGGAAAAAATCGTAAAAATGTTTCTTACCAATAAGTTCTTCTGGTCTATAGCCTAAAATCTCCTCCACAATGGGATTTGCATAAGTGTAAAAACCATGAACATCAACTTCCCAGATAAATTCACCAGAACTTTCAGCTATTTGTCTAAAACGTTCCTCGCTCCTCTGCAGCGCATTCTCTATCTCTTTAAGCTTTATTTCCGATGTTTCTAACTCAGTAGTTCGTTTACGCAATTCTATTAATTCATTGTTAAGCTGTTCTTTTGTTTTTTCTTCAACCTTCAAGAATTTAAGTAAGGAGTAATTCCGTCTTTCCGGGCCTTTATAAAGACCACCAGTTCCTCTTATAGGATCACTACCTATAGTAGCCCATCCTTCTGAGCGAAGAAACCTTTTTATCTTACCCGAGGTGATTAGCTCATCGAGAAGAAATGGATCAACCATATCATGCTTATTATCATTGTATACAACTTCAATTAGCATCTCGTGTGCCTCGCTATAAATTATTGGCTAATAATTTACATTATTGTGATTATTTTGTGAAGCAGGAAATCGGAAAGGATGGAAAATATAAAATGCGCCCTTTCTCTATAAAAAGACGAATTCTTACCATCTGGTATAATGTGGTCATAGTCCAAAGGACTCTGTCAATGGGAGGTGAAAGATGCACTTTCCTCATATATTCTTGGAAGGAAAAATCGGGACGTGTGTTTTAAAAAATCGTCTTATTATGTCTTTATATCCGACAAAATACTCTACTGACAGTAAAGTAAATGAACGGATGATAGAATTCTACAGGGAGAGGGCACGCGGCGGTGTTGCCATGATTGTGCTTGATTGTCCATGCCTTGATTTTCCACGCGCGTATAAAGGTCCCAATGAATTGCGATTTGACATTCCCGAGTTCGCAGAAGGGATTAAGAGACTTCTCAATATAATTCATTCAGAGGGTGCAAAAGCATTCATGCAGCTTAATTACCCCAAGGAGCGGATCTTCGACCACGAGGTTCCTGGAGCTAAGCAGAAAGGGAATATATGGATTGCCCCTCTGATAAAAATTATGACTACTACCGAGGCAGAAGAAATTCTGCGGATAATGGCGAATGGCGCAAAGCAGGCTATGGATCTGGGGTATGACGGGATAGAGGTCCAGGCGAGTTACGGCGATCTTATATCACAGATCCTTTCACCGCTCTCAAACAATAGGACAGATAAGTATGGCGGAAGTATTGAGAACCGGATGAGGTTTCTCATAAACCTGATAAAGCTTATTAAGCAGGAAGCCGGGAATGATGTCCCGGTAGTGGTTAAACTTGTCTGTGATGAGTTTGTTGACGGAGGTCTGACACTTCAGGAGACTACTGTTGTTGCTCAACATATAGAACGGGCAGGCGGCGATGCGATACTTGCAAATGGAGGGAATAAGGCCACTAAAAGGATGACTATCCCCTCGCACTATCTTCCTCCCGGACCTCTTGTTCATCTGGCGAGGGGAATGAAAAAGGCGGTTACCATTCCTGTCATTGCAGTCGGAAAGATTCACACACCGGAGTTTGCAGATGAAATCCTTAAAGAACAGGATGCGGATTTTATTGCGATGGCCCGGGCGCTTATTGCTGATCCGTATCTGCCCAGAAAAGCAGAAGCAGGAATGGTTGAAGATATTCGGTTTTGTCTCTCGGACCTTGAAGATTGTGCGGATAAGGGCGTGAAAGGATTGGGAAGAAGCTGTACAATAAACCCCTTTTCCGGCCAGGAATACCGCCTTAAAATAACCCCGGCTCCGGACAAGAAGAGGGTGGTGGTGATTGGCGGCGGACCCGCAGGCATTCAGTCTGCAATCCTTGCGAGCCGGAGAGGGCATGAGGTTACCCTTTATGAAAAGGGGGAGTCCCTGGGCGGGCAGCTGCATCTTGCTTGCAGGGCTCCATTCAAAGATGGGATAAATAATTTCTGCAGATATTTGAGGAATTCCATCAGGAAGACCAGCGTAACAGTTATATTAGGAAAGGCTGCTTCTCCTGAAGAAATACTTTCCCAAAAGCCTGACGCGGTTATCATTGCCACAGGTTCAAAGTCTTGCCTTCCACGTATTCCGGGAATCGACCTCCCGTTCGTTTTCAATGTCAGATCAATATACGAAAAGCAATCTGTTACGCTGGGCGCAAATATTGTTATCATCGGCGCCGGAGATATCGGCTGCGAGACTGCAGACATGCTGTCCTCAGAGTCAAAAACCGTGACGATCGTAGAATTGTGCGATGAGCCGTTAGTGAGGATGAAAGAGATTCCAAGGCAGGAACTCCTTAATAGACTGAAAGAGAAAGGCGTATCAATTATTACTACGTGTAAGGTGACGGCCATCGAAGATGGAAAAGTACTCGTAGAAGATAAAAGCGGTCGAGCAAAAGAACTGAAGGCTGATTCTGTCGTTGTTTCGATCGGGAGCATTCCTGAGAATTCTCTCTATGATGCTCTTAAGGATAAGGTCAAAGAAATATACACAATTGGTGATGCAAAAGAACCCGGCAACATCGGGGCGGCATTACGTAGTGCGACAGAAGTCGGGATAAAGATATAGCCATCCGTACGTTAGAAAATCTACCCTTATTTTTGTTTATATGGATTTTTGCCCTGAGTTGCATTTTGAGTCTTCTTTCTCTTTTTTTATTGAAGGTTTCCTGATATGATTTAAGAAAAGATGGAAAGAGACAAAACATTAGAGAGGATTAAGAGTTGCATGGTGATGGAGTCGGCGTGCTCGACTGTCTATCACTTAATGGCTATAAAATTCCCTGGTGAGAATGAACTCTGGAATGAACTGGCTTTTGATGAGGAAAGGCATGCGGACATAATTTCGGAGGCTATAGGATTCGAACTTGAAGATTATCTCAATTTTAAAATCCCCCCTGAACTGGTGCATATAAGGAAGACTGTTGATTACGCCGGTGAGATAAAAGAGATGATGCTCCACAAAAATATTTCGCCGCAGGAAGCTCTCATTAAGGTGAAGAACCTCTGTGAATTGAAAGATGAGAGTTATATTCTCGACCTTCTCGAAAAGGAGACGGAAGAAAGAGTCAAGAAAGTCTTTAAGAAATTTTTTGAGATAGACAGACCCAAGGCTGACCTTGTGCGTGCAGTCATGGCCAAATACGGATTATAGATAACGTAATAAATGCTTTTACATTGTCATTGCAAGCCCAAAGGGCGCGGCATAAGGTAACATCAAAGTCAGCCGTATAGTTTGTCATTCCTGCAATCCGCCAGAGGCGGAGCGGCGGGAATCCTTCTGAAGATAGGGAAAGATTCCGGACAAGCCGGAATGACAGGCAAAAAAGTATAAAAAACAAAAAACGACTTTAACAGCAATGAATTAGCTTTAACAATGACATTGCTCCGGGCGCGGTAATCTCATCTTGAAATTTTCACCTCATTCTGAGACAAAAAAATTTACAGTTGGACCGGATGAAGCCGGCGGGAGGGTGGACATTTTTGTTTCCGGGAAAACTGGAATAACGCGGTCACAGATACAGAGACTCATCGAGCAAGGCAATATTCTCGTTAACGATAAAAAAGTCAGCCAGAGCTACAAGACTAAGGCGGGTGACACAGTGTCCATTATGATCATCGTTAAAGAGAGAGCAGATGAATTGATACCGGAACCGCTGCCGCTTGATATCCTGCATCAAGACGATCATTTAGTTGTCGTTAACAAGCCTGCCTCCATGGTTGTCTATCCCGCGGCAGGACATTACCGCGGGACTCTTATGAATGCGATTGCCTTTTATTGCAGGAATCTGGCATCTGCGGGCGGACCTTTGAGACCAGGTGTCGCTCACAGGCTGGACAAGGATACTTCGGGTGTTATGGTCGTTGCATTAAGTGACGAGGCTTACTACAGCCTTGTTGAGCAATTCAAGCAGAGGAAGGTCAACAGAAGTTATATTGCCTTGATTTACGGCAATCTGAAGAAAGACGAGGGTGAGATAACATTTGAAATCGGCCGCTCTGTGTCAGACAGGAAAAAGATGTCGACACGTGTAAGAAAGGGGAAGGCAGCCATCACAAGGTGGAAGGTTCTTGAGAGATTCGGGATTGCGACACTGATTGAGGTGAAGCTCGGAACAGGTAGAACGCATCAGATAAGAGTGCATTTTTCTTCCATAGGTCACCCTGTTCTCGGTGACCGGACATACGGAAGGAAGAGCGAAGTTGAAATCAAAGGCAGGGAGAAAATAACATTTCCTAGGCAGATGCTCCATGCTGCATCGCTGGGCTTTTTTCACTCCCCGACAGGCACGTATATGGAATTTTCGAGCCCCTTGCCCGATGACATGGCTGAGAAGGTCGGGGAACTTCGTGCAATAGCGGGTCAAGGCGAATAAATTTTGAATCTGATATTGTAGTTGATGAAAGAAATAGCAGACACATAATACTTGCCGTAGACGGAAGAACATTTGGCGCGGTTATTACCTTCAAAGCCGAAGCGTTCTTCTCTCACTTTTTTCAACACTTTTCTAAGTCGTGCATTCTCTGAATATGTCTTTCCGCTCATTGCCTCGGGCGGTTATATGATAGAACCCACCGGGATATTCTATTCTCAGAGGTCGTGCCATTGGCACTCATTCTATAACCAAATGTTGTTGCCTGTTAAGTGTGTACAGGCTGTTGCCCAAATAGGTTTTTTACAATCGAGATTTAGTTTGAATTTAATATGCATTAAGCTCTTTGAAAAACAATTCATAGTGAGAGTGCTGGCGCCCAAAAACATCACTTATTGCCTCGAT
>JBFLXE010000011.1:0-30694 GCA_040757455.1 Nitrospirota bacterium | reverse complement strand
ATTTTGTAAAATCAGAGCGTGACTCGGTATAAAACTGCAGCGTATTCGTCTTCCATTGGCTCCGATCGACTCCAAAAATCTTTAAAATCCTCATGTATGAAAAATTTATGAATAATGTGGGTTAGTTCTCAATTCTGAGAAATTTCTTGCCAAAAATGAGAATTTCTTTTCTTTATTCGTAGGATAATACTTTGATTTATAAGTATTTCTCGAAAATATTGCATCTCAGGCATTAATATTGCTCAATTCCCTCCCGATTTGGTGAAAAGAAGTTTAAAAAAGAAATCTATGAAATATTTTTAGCATATGCTAATATAGCTGCATTGCGGAAAAAATAGGAGGTCATATGGGCAGATTGAGCATCTTTTTTTCCTTTATTCTCTCAAGTTTTTTAGTGTTTTTAGGTTGCGGTGGAGGCGAGGGGCGCAAAGATACCCATCAAGAACCAATTGTTTCAGGTTCCTGTTTTATGTGCCACGTCAATGATTTCGCTGATACTCACTATGATTTGACTGACTCGGCTCCGGTGGAAGGCTATGTGCTGGAAAGTGCTGTGGAATGGGCTCCAGAGGGAACAGGATATGTCTTGAAGACGGGTGATCGGGCATGTTCGGCAAGTTGTCACGACTATCATGATGGCAATATATCCATTAATCATGAGTGGTTTAGATCAGGACATGCGGATATAAATTCAGAGGCATTTGCATCTACTCATATTGCAGCTCCGTGCCTTCGCTGCCATTCTGGCATAGGGTACGCAAGCTATGTGGCTTCAAGTAACATCGCCTATCCAGGCTGGGTTCCCCCGGTAACGGAAATCTATCCTCACCATATCACCTGTAATGGCTGCCACGACACCCTGGGTTATCCAACTGCTGAGAACAAAAGATTAAGAAAGGCGGGCAATGTGACATTAACAAGCGGCAGATCTTCAACATCGGTACAGGACGCCATTCTTGACGTCGGTAATTCCGCTTCCTGTTTCACCTGCCATCAGGGAATGGAGAGTGGATGGAGCCTCTATAAAAAAATGAAGTCCAAAGGTGTTGATCCTTATAACGCCAATAATGAGACTATGACAGAACTCGACTTTGTAAACCCGCACTACATGTCAGCCGGTCCGATGCTTTTCAGCCTGAAAGGATTTGAATTCAAAGATAAGACATACTCAAACGGTATCGTGTCTCATCAGATTATTCTGTGCACAGGATGTCATATGGCAGATTCAGCAGATGAGAATCTTGGAGGACATACATTTAATATAAGTCATGAAGGCAAAATGAATACAGACGCATGTCAGGTGTGTCATCCCGGTTTATCCGATTTTGGAACGTTCCGCCTTTATGACAGAGACATGGATGGAGACGGATTTCCCGAAAATATAAAAGAAGAGATAGAAGGACTCAAGGCTTTAATAATTGTAGGACTTGAGAATGCAGGCATATATTACAATCCACATGCATATCCATATTTTTTCAAAGTAGCATCACCACAGATATATCCCAACAGAGTAACTACATGGAAAGAAAACGAGATCGAGGCTGCCTTTAATCTACAGTTTGTGGATAAAGAACCTGGAGCTTATGTCCACAATTTCAGGTACGTGGTTCAGCTCTTAAGGGATTCGTATGAAGCGCTAACGGGAGAGCTGCTCCCGGGTATGAGGCCTTCATCGAGTGATGACAGGCCGGCCACAATCTATACTCCATAAAAAAGCGAGGAGGACGCAAATGCCCTGTAAGAAAATAGTTCTTTTTCTCTTTATGCTCATACTTATATGGGGATGCGAGACACTCAAAACATCGAAACCTATCATACCAATCAAAGAATATGAGAGGACGCTTGCAGGAAGGCTGGACGCCAACTATGTAGGCACGGACAATTGCCTGAGAACTTGCCATACCCATGACAAAAAGAAAGAAGACCTGGCAGCAAGCACAATGGGCGCGCAGCTTTCAAAGAAATCGGGAATGCCCCTTGTAGACTGCGAATCATGCCATGGTCCGGGAAGTCTTGCAATTGAGGGACTTACCCAGGAAAAGGTCCAGGAAGATCTAAAGAAAGGTATAGAGACCGCCTGCAAACATGAAACCCTCCTTGATTTGAAGAACCTTCCGGCTCCTGCTCTCTCTCTGATGTGCCTAAAATGTCATACGGCCAATGCCACATTCAATCTCCATAACTGGAATGCGAACACGCACGCGATAAACGATGTTTCCTGCTCTGATTGCCACAAGATCCACGCGGGGCCTGATTTGATAGTAAGGCTCCGTGAGACTTTCGAGATGTGTTATCAATGTCATGAGGACAAGAAGGCTGAATTCTCCCTTCCCAGCCATCACCCGGTTCCCGAGAGGAAGGTTTTCTGCACAGATTGCCATAACACCCACGGCGGATCGTCAGAGAGACTCTTGAGAAAGGACACAGTGAAGGAGACGTGTGCTCAATGCCACGCTGAAATAGAAGGTCCCTTCGTTTTTGAACACGCCGACATTATGGAGGACTGTCTGGTCTGTCACGGGAGTCACGGAACAGTAAACAATAATTTACTGAAATGGAGTGAACCCTTTCTCTGCCTGCAATGCCACGAAGGGCACAGAGTAATAACAGCCGGCCTTATATCAAGTGCAGAATCAAAAGGGGCTTTTTATACGAGATGCACCGATTGCCATTCCACAATTCACGGGACCGACATACCTTCTGCCTCAGGCAGGGGAAGGTTTGTTCAATAGGAGGAACAATGAGGGCATTTTTACTATCATGCTTCATAATTTGCGCCATATCCGGAACTGTCCTTGCAGCGGAGATATCTCCGGAAGAAGAACTGGTTATATATAAATTTCCTGAGATAAAACCGAAGATCTTTCTCACAGGAGGATACAGACTTATTGAGATTGAGGGATCTGAAAGGGCAGCTGAATTTGAGTATCTACGGGACTCAGTGATATTTGCGGGAGAATTCAGGGCGCTTCCCTTTCCGCACCGCATACATCTGGAACTTGACTTTCTCAATGAGAAAGACTACTTCTGGGATGCGAGTTACGCCTATAAAGATCTGATTCTTTCGCGATGGATAAGCAGGTCTATCTTTCACAATCTCGACAATATAAATCTCATTGATCTCGGGGAGGATGAAAGATTCAAGGTTGACCGGAAAGATATTTCGAAGGAATATGGCATCGAGTCAGACATTGACGCGGTCTTTATGAGATTTAAAGCACCTGATTTCCCCGTCCATATATATGTGGACGGAAGACTCTACACCAAGAGCGGACAGAGGCAGCAAAGATTTCTTGGTGGTTCCGGCTTCTTTAACGATCTGACAAGAGTGGCGGAAAAGAGAGAAGTGGATCACGAAACAAGAGATATAAAGGTTGGGGTCAACACACATATGGGACCCGTAGAGATAGATTTATCTCATTCCGAGAAAAGATTTGATGCCGGAGGAGATAGAATTTTGCATGATTTCTATGCCGCAGGAGGCGGCAGAGCAGCAGGTGTTTACCCGCACAACGCAATTCCCGATTTTGAAGGTTCCGAAAGCACCTTGAAACTTCATACATCTTACACAGGGAAAATTGTTGCATCTCTGACCCTTTCAAGACAGAGCAAGGAAAATGAATCTTCCGGAGCTGAAGCCGATTACTTTTTAGGCAGCACGGACCTGACATGGATGCCTATGCCGAAATTGACATTCTTCTTTAAATACAGACATCGAGAGACCGATGTAGAAAACCCTGATACCGTGACCATTACGGATTTAATTAATCAGGCCAATTCTTTCACGTACAACGTTAGACAATCCATCTCTTCAAAAAAAGATAGCCTTTCGGGAAATTTAAGATACAGGTTGTTTAAAGGTATAACTTTAAACGCTGAGATTTCGCATATCAATACAGACAGGGAGAATGCAGACGAATGGAATCTGCCGGAGACGACGGTGAGAGATGTAGTAGCTCTGGCCATTAATGCGAGGGTCTTAAAAAACGTGAATATAAAGTCAAAGTATACGCATGAAGAGATAGATGAACCGGCATATAATGTCGAATCAGATACCAGGGACAAAGGGACGTTATCCGTATCATGGAAACCCTTACCCTTTTTATTCGCAAATATGATCGCTGAATTGTCGCAGGGAAGACGCGACGATATCCAATACACAATAAATGATCAGCAGGCAATTATTGACAGTGGAAAAAGAACGGAGGGCAAGTTGCTCGGAATGATAGGGATTAATATTTCTGAGAATATCGCTTTAGACACAAGTTATGCATATGTGACAAACAGGACAAAACAACCTCTTATTTACGGAAGCAACAGTGAGCCACAATTTATTACCGACGATGATGTCTTGAATAAAGAAAAGATACAGACCGTTTCAACAAATGTGAATTACCGGCCGGCAACCAGGCTTGATCTATCCGCGGGAGGGACATATACTGAGAGCACATCGGATTTCTTTCCAGGAGCACAAGCTGCAACAGAACCTGTTTCAATCTCAGAATTCTCAGAGCTCAAAATAAGGCAGACTGACCTCCGGTTTTCAGGCCGCTATTCGTTTGCTGATGGATGGGATTTTAGCCTTAAATACCTGTACAGCAAATTTGATGATGCAATCGACAGACTGTTCAAGCCTGCCGATGACGGCGAGGCACATATCATACTTTTGGGTCTTACAAAGAGGTGGCAATAAATGAATAAAATGATTCGGATTTTTTTGATTATCGCAATTATCATTTCAGTATTCGAATCTGCCAGTCTCGCCAAGAGTGTGCAGGTAGGTGTTATCATTAGCGGTGACATTCCCTATTACAGAGCAATACACAAGACATTTACCGATGATCTCAAAAGTAAAGGGATTCAGGCGGATATCATTCTTCAGACTCCTTCTCCGGATGCAATGGCTTGGATAAACGCGGCGAGAAAATTTAGTGCGGTCGGTGTCGATGTAATAATCACATACGGTACGCCCGCAACACTGAGCGCACTTTCGGAAGCGTCCGGCATCCCTGTGATATTTGCAAGTGTCTATGACAGTGCTGTCCTGGGGATAAAAGGGAAGAAAACAACCGGGATAATCTCCAAGGTATCTATCGCCGGACTTGTCAAGAACCTCAAAGACATCCATAATTTCTCGAGCCTGGGTATAGTCTACAATAATTCAGAAAAGGATACCGTCAAGGAGGCTTCTGAACTGGAACGTCTCGCAAGTCAGTTTTCCTTCAATGCCGTGAAGTTCAATTTCCGGAGCCCCGGTGATGTTTCAAAAATTAAGAAAGTGGATGCGCTCTTCATCACAACGAGTGATGTGGCAGCTGTCTATATTGAGGAAATCATTAGCGCTGCGAGACAGATGAAGATTCCTGTTGCTTCGCTCATCGGGAATGTGGAAGAAAGAGGCATTCTATTGACTCTTTCAGCCGACCCGGCAGAACAGGGCAGAGAGATTGCGAACATACTTGCACATGTGGCACGGGGAGAAAGTCCATCGAACATCGAGGTTAAGAATCCGCGGAAGTTAAACCTTGTCATAAATCTCAAGGAAGCCAGCGCCATGGGGTTCAAAGTGCCTTTTGATCTATTAAGCTCCGCAACGAGGATAATTAAATGAGGATGAATCTTCAGAGAAGATCTTTACTGATAATAACCCTCCTGCTTTTTCTTGCAGTCAGTATAAATACCGGGGTCTTGACATATATATCGTACAGCCGTTATAAGCAGGCCGTTATATCAAAGGCGACGTCGATCGGATCGGCTATGGCAAAGGAGATAGGAAAGGTCCTCGAACTGGGTGTCACGATTGACAATATCGAAGGACTGAACGAGAAGATGAAGGGGCTGATCACAGATGAAACAATCGAGTATTCAATGGTTTTCGATAAAGGCGGAAAGATTCTTTTTCATAGCCACGAAGAGAAAATAGGGGAGACGCGAAGTGATATCTTGAATGCGAATGTTTCGTCGTTACGCGGAAGTATTGTCCAGAAATCGGGAGCCTTTTTTGATATTTTGCTGCCCCTTCTTGATGCAAGAGATGAGAATGTGGGATGCCTTGCAGTAGGTGTGAAATCCTCGGTCATAAACAAAGAACTGTATAATCTTCTCATATGGGCCATCAGCACATCAATGATAAGTTTTCTATTTTTTGCCGGAATAATCCAATTCTCCATTTCACGGTTTCTCACGGGTCCGATACTGGAAATGGAGAAAACAGCGAGAAAATTTTCATCAGGTGACTTGACAGAGTTGATAGGAAAAACCGGAAGGGACGAGATCGCGTCCCTGGCCGAGGCCATGAATAATATTGCTTTGAACCTGAGGGATATGCTTTTCAAAATCAAAACCCTTTCAACGAATGTTTCCGCTGTTACGGCACACATTACTAATTCTCCCGCAAGCGTTAGAAGGGTTGTAGATCTGCAGAAGAATGCTATAGAAGAAAATGCAAAGCATGTTGCTGAAATGAATTCTTCAATATCTTCGATTGCTCTTAGTTCGGAAAGCCTTCGTGAATCCGCAGAAAATGCGTCGGCAGCAGCGGAAGAGATGATTTCTTCCATAGGAAGTATAGCTGAAAATGTGAATGTATTTAACATGACCTCACATGAGTCGGCTGCATCAATAGAAGAGATGATAGCTTCCCTTAAAGAAACGGCAAGAAGCATCGACATACTTGCGGCTTCTTCTGAAGAAAGCAGTACCGCCCTGTCTCAGGTTAACGCATCCATCGCCGAGATACAAAGGGGTGCAGACGAATCTGTGAGACTCGCCGAAACCGTCTCGATGGAGGCTGCCGAAAAAGGTTTGGCCTCTATTCGCTCTGCCACAAAAGGGATAGAAGATATCAAAGATTGTGTCAATTCGATTTCCGAGGCAATCAGACGCCTGGAGAAAAGATCAGAAGAGATCGGCAGTATCGTGAACATAATCGATGATGTGGCCAGCCAAACCGGTCTTCTTTCGCTCAACGCGGCAATACTCGCAGCCCAGGCAGGCCAATATGGAAAATGCTTTGCTGTTATAGCTGATGAGATAAAGGGTCTGGCCGAAAAAACGTCAATGTCGACAAAAGAAATAGATGAGCTTATCAGTTCCGTGCAGGCAGAGACACGCTCCAGCGTCGACTTAACTGCTGAAGGCATAAAATCGGTCGAAAGGGGCATTAAACTCATAGAAGAAGTCAATAACGCGCTTGTGAGTGTGCTGGAAAGCTCTCAAAGTTCTACCAGTATGTCGAAGTCAATACAGAAGGCCACGGCCGAGGAAGCGAACCTCATACTGAGAATAACCGAGTCGATCAGAGAAATGAACAATCAGATAGAGCAGATATCGGATGCGACGCGGGAACAGAACAAGGGCAGCGCTCTTATTTTGGAGGCGGCCGGGAAGATCAGGGTCGGATCAGAGCAGATCAAGCACGCCACTGAGGAACAGATGAAGGGAAGCAAACAGATGAAATCCGTTTCGGAGAATGTGTCAACACAGTCGGAACAGATCACTCTTGCCATTCGGAGTCAAAAACAGAAAAGTGAAGAAATTTTAAAGAATATGGAACGTATTCAGAAGACCACATCAGAGCTGGTGGAATCCGCAACAGAAATGGAAAGAAGCATCAGTTCGCTCAGCGAAAACGCAGAAACCCTCCTCGAAGAAATCCAAAAATTCAGAATTTCGTAGCTTGACAGGCAAGACGGTTAATTGTTAAATTATTAGCACTTGACCATGGAGAGTGCTAATATGCTCATGTTGAGCGAGAGAAACAGGAAAATACTATGCGCCATAGTGCAGAGTTATATCAATTTCCCGGGTCCGGTGGGTTCACGCGCCGTGACGAAAAGGTATTCCTTTGGTCTTTCGCCGGCCACAATAAGAAACATCATGGCGGATCTTGAGGAGATGGGATTCCTCACACAGCCACATACGTCAGCGGGCAGAGTGCCGACAGACCTGGGGTATCGGTTTTACGTAGATTCGCTCGTGACTGAAGGGGAGTACTATCCGAATATAGAAATTCTTCAGGAAATCTGTAAGAAACTCGAGACAGTGAAAAGTGATATAGATATGTTGCTACGCGAGACAACGCTAAGCCTTTCTCTGATGTCTCATTATTTGGGGGTGGCGATGACTTCCAGGCCGGCAATGGCCACTCTGAAAAGAATCAATCTGCTTAAATTCGCGGAGAGAAGGATTGTCGCAATCCTGTTCACCGACGAAGGGCTCCTCAAGAACAGGATGATATCTTTAGATTTTGATATATCGCAGAGGGATTTGGACAGAATTACGAACTATCTGAACGCCGAATTTTCGGGGCTCACGGTTGACGAGGTTCGCTTCAGGATTTTGACTGAGATGTCAAGGGAAAAGACAAAGTGTGAAAGACTCATCGCGCACGCAGTGAAGATATGCCAGGAAGCAATCAATCTCCCTCATAGTGATCTCTTTGTGTCAGGTCTTTCAGAAGTACTGGATCTGCCCGATTTTGCCGATCTCAAGAAGATAAAGGAATTGTCACGGGCTATCGAAGACAAGCATACTATCATGAAATTACTCGATAAACTTTCAGAGTCCGATGGCGTACAAGTCATAATCGGCTCTGAGAATCTGATCGATGAACTCAAAAGATTGAGCATAGTAGTATCTTCCTGTAAAGAAGGCGACCGAATGATCGGTGTTGTAGGGATCATTGGGCCAACGAGAATGAACTATGCAAGGGCCATATATGTCGTCAAAAACATGGCAAAGTTTATAACCGGCATATTGGCTGAAAAGTGAAGCAAACCGCGAAAAAGAATAGTATAATGTGACAAGGAAAAAGTGAAGGACGAGCAGGAATTACATAAGGCTGAAGAAACTGGAATGAGTGAAATTGTTGAGGAAGTTGCCGACGAGAAAGAGCGGTTAAAGGAAGAGTTGCGAGAGGTGCAGGATAAATATCTGAGGCTATATGCTGAGTTCGAAAATTATAAAAAGAGGATGAATAGAGAAAAAGAGGATCTGCTTAATTATGGAGTAGAAAGACTCGTTGGCGAACTTCTTCCTGTCATAGATACTCTTGAAATGGCTCTGAAACATGCCGTGGATAAAACTTCAAAAGGGCTTGCCGAAGGAGTTGAAAACACTTTGCGCGAATTGCGAAGGACGCTTGGGAAATTTGGACTCAATCCCATTGAGGCATTGGGTGAAAAATTTGATCCGTCAGTTCATCACGCCATGTCAGTGGTTGAACGTGATGACCTAGATGAGAATATGGTCGTCGAGGAGTTCAGAAAAGGTTATATGTTCAGAGATAAGGTTTTGCGGGCACCGCTTGTGTGCGTGTCAAAAAGACCCTCCGGGATGGAAAGAGAAGAGCAAGTTGAGAAAAAAGGGGAAAACAAAAATATAGAGGAGGAATCTTAAGATGGGAAAGGCTATTGGAATTGATCTCGGCACTACTTTTTCGGTCGTTGCAGTCGTTCAAGCAGGGGAGCCTGTGGTGATTCCTAATCAAGAGGGTAGCAGGACAACGCCGTCCGTTGTGGCTTTTACTGAAAAAGGTGAGCGGCTTGTTGGTCAAATCGCAAAAAGGCAGGCAATCACTAACCCTGAGAATACCATTTTTTCAATAAAAAGACTTATGGGCAGAAAATATAAATCTCCGGAAGTGGAACATGCAAAAAAAAGGCTGCCCTATAAGATTGTTGAGGCTCCAAATGGTGATGCTCATGTCGAAGTAAGGGGCAAGATATACTCTCCACCAGAGATCTCGGCAATGATCCTTCAAAAGCTCAAACAGGCGGCAGAGGATTACCTTGGCGAGACTGTGACAGAGGCTGTAATTACTGTTCCTGCATATTTTGATGACAGCCAGAGACAGGCTACGAAGGATTCTGGAAGGATTGCCGGGCTTAATGTGTTAAGGATAATCAATGAACCGACGGCAGCCTCTCTTGCATATGGCATGGATAAAAAGAAAGAGGAAAAAATTGCGGTTTATGACCTTGGAGGTGGAACATTCGACATATCTATACTGGAGATAGGAGAAGGGGTCATAGAAGTAAAGTCTACAAACGGAAATACTTATTTAGGCGGGGATGATTTTGACCTCAGGATTATGGACTGGCTGGTTGAAGAATTCAAGAAAGATCAGGGCATCGATCTTAAGCAAGACAGAATGGCCTTGCAGAGATTAAAAGAAGCTGCCGAAAAAGCTAAGATCGAGCTTTCCACAGCGATGGAGACGGAAATAAACTTGCCCTTCATAACAGCCGACGCAACCGGACCTAAACACTTGCTGATGAAACTGTCGAGGGCGAAATTAGAACAGCTCGTGGGAGACCTTATCGAACAGACGATTGGACCATGCAAAATGGCTTTGTCCGATGCAAATCTTCCCTCGAAAGAGATTGACGAGGTGCTGCTTGTGGGAGGACAGACCCGAACCCCAAAAGTGCAGCAGGTCGTTCAGAATTTCTTCGGCAAGGAGCCTAATAAGACCGTGAATCCAGACGAAGTGGTCGCAGTTGGGGCTGCAATACAGGCAGCGGTTCTAAAGGGCGAAGTGAAAGAAGTTTTGCTTCTTGATGTCACACCTCTTTCTCTTGGCATTGAAACTCTCGGCGGCATATTCACCAAGATCATCGAAAGAAATACCACTATCCCAACAAGGAAGAGTCAAATATTTTCGACGGCAACCGACAACCAGCCTGCTGTCTCCATAAAAGTCTGTCAGGGGGAAAGGGAGATGGCTATGGACAACAAGCTTCTGGGAAACTTTGAGCTGGTGGGTATCCCGCCCGCACCGCGAGGTGTTCCTCAGATAGAAGTGACTTTTGATATCGATGCCAATGGCATTCTGCACGTCTCTGCCAAAGACCTTGGGACGGGCAAAGAGCAGTCGATCAGGATAACTGCTTCAAGTGGCCTTTCTGAGGAAGAGATCAAGAAGATGATGCGTGATGCCGAATCTCATGCCGAGGAAGACAGGAGAAAGAAACAGTTAGCAGAGGCAAGGAATGAGGCGGACACACTCGTCTATACGGTTGAAAAATCTCTTCGAGACTATGGCGACAAACTGACCGAGTCTGAGAAAAAGGATATCGAAGAGGCGTTGGACAGATGCAGAAAAGTAAAGGACACAAGTACCGATGTATCTGAAATTAAGCCGGCGATAGAAAATCTGACGAGAGCATCTCATAAACTTGCAGAACATATTTACAAGGGAGCCGGTGCTAAAGCCGGTGCAGGGGCGGCTGCAGGTTCGGCTGAAGCTGGTCAGGCTGAAAAGGGAACCGAGGAAGAAGTCGTGGAAGCGGAATTTGAGGATGTTGACAAGGATAAAAAGTAAACTGCCGGGTATCCCCTGTGGTTGTCTCCTCTTTTTTCTTTAATGGAAAAGTTATTTCGAACTCTTTTTGCTTTTTCTGAAATTTTACTATAATAAACAGAATGAAAGATTATTATGAAACCTTAGGTGTGCAGCCTGGCGCTTCTGAAACCGATATTAAGAAAGCTTTCAGAAAGCTTGCCCTGAAGTACCATCCTGACAGGAACCCGGACAATAAAGAAGCCGAAGAAAAATTTAAAGAAATCAACGAGGCATACTCCTGCCTGATTGATCCTGAAAAAAGAGCCAATTATGACAGGTTTGGAGCACCCGAAGGAGCGGGGACTGGCTATAGCCCCTTCGGAGCTGGTTTCGGGTTTGGCGATATCTTCGAGGATATTTTCGGTGATTTCTTCGGTACATTTACAGGACGCAGAAGACCGCGGCCAAGCAAGGGCAGCGATCTGCGATACGACCTCGATATCACTCTTATGGAAGCGGCTCTTGGCGTGGAGAAGAATATCGATGTGCCGAGGTGGGAACTCTGCGATCAGTGTTCAGGGACAGGAACGGCTCCGGGAAAGTCTCCCATCGCATGCCCTGACTGCCGTGGTGCCGGACAGATACGGATTCAACAAGGTTTTTTTAGCATCTCCAGAACATGCGGAAGATGCAATGGTACAGGAAGAGTTATAACCGATCCCTGCAATGCCTGTAATGGCGAGGGTAAAATCCGGAAATACAGGACTATCAACGTAAAGATACCGGCGGGCGTAGATGTAGGGGCGAGGTTAAGGATTTCGGGTGAAGGTGAGATGGGACATGATGGTGGGCCGCGCGGTGATCTTTATATCATGATTAATGTCTTGGAGCATCCGTTCTTCAAAAGAGAAGGAAGCGACCTCCATTGCGAGGTTCCCATATCATTCCCTCAAGCCGCACTTGGAGCAGAGATCGAGGTGCCAACTCTTGAAGGAAATTCAAAAATCAATATCCCTTCGGGAACTCCTTCCGGCAGGATATTCCGTGTGAAAGGCAAAGGTATGCCAAAGCTTGGCGGTCACGGTAGCGGCGATCTGATCGTGAAGGTTTATATTGACGTTCCGAGAAAACTTACGACAAGGCAGAGAGAATTGCTTGAGGAATTCGCGAGTCAGAGCGGAGATGAGGTTGCAAAATCTTTTAAGGAAAAACTAAAAGACCTGTTTACGGGAGCCGGCAGATAACTGGCCAATCTTGAATGCCTGCTGATCATGCCACGAATATTCCTACCACCTTATCAGTGTAAAGACAAAACAATTTCTATTGTTGGGGAGAAGGCAAGGTATCTCAGGTCCGTTCTCAGATGCGAAATCGGCGACAACATATCCATCTTCGAGGGAGAAGGAAATTGCTTAAGAACAGTGATTATGAAAACGGACAAAAAAGAAATTGTCGTTGAAGTCCTTGAGAAATTCGGATGTGACGTAGAGTCTCATTTTCATATTGTCCTGGTGCAGAGCTTGCTTAAAGGCGAAAAAATGGACTGGGTGATACAGAAAACAACCGAACTCGGAGTGAATGAAGTAATGCCTGCAATTTCAGAAAGAAGTCAGCTAAGAAGCACAAAAAAGATCGAACGGTGGAGAAAGATTGCAGAGGAGGCATCAAGACAATCAGGAAGGACTGTAATTCCCTCGATTCATGAGCCTATAAACCTAAACGAAATGATGGGCAATCAATTTTTATTACAAGGATTTATTTTTCATGAAGAAGGGGGGATACGGTTATCCGATGCGATAGAGGTTATAAAGCAAACATATAATCCCTCCAACCCACCTTTTTCAAATCCCCCCTTACCCCCCTTTTCTAAAGGGGGGCGGGAGGGATTACTGGTTGTAATTGGACCCGAGGGGGGCTTTACAAAAGAAGAAGTTAATTTTGCAAGACAGAAAGGTCTGATTGTAACATCTCTTGGTAGAAGGATTCTGAGGGCTGAAACAGCAGCGATCGCGGCTGTAATATTGACTCAGTTTCTCCTTGGCGACCTTGGATGACTCTGTAGGCTATTTTTTTTCCTGAATGCTTACGACTCTGGATACAGGAATGACGACCCATCCCGATTCGCATTCGAGATGGATCTCCTCTTCTCCGATCTCGACCAATTTTCCGGAGTAAGTTGTCTCCACAGTATCTACTTCAACGACTTTCCCGATTAAATCTATCATGACTTGCAATTTTGCTCTCAGTAAACTGAATTTAGCCCCTTAATCTCAGAACTATTATAGTGAATTTGCGAATGATTAGTCGACATGCTGCCGGAGGCCATGGCTAGCCACCATGACCACCGGGCAAGTTTTTATTAGATGTCGTAATACAGGAAGAACTCGTAAGGATGTGGTCTGAGCCTCAGGGCATCCACTTCTCTCGTTCTCTTATAACTCAGCCACATCTTTATCACATCCTCTGTGAAGACATCTCCTTTTTTTAGATATTCATTATCCTGTTCGAGACAATTCAAGGCTTCTTCAAGTGATCCGGGAAGCCTGGGAACTTTTGCCAGTTCTTCCGGACCCAGTTCATAGATATCTTTATCGAGAGGTTCTCCTGGATCGATTTTGTTCTCGATACCATCAAGCCCTGCCATGAGCATAGCTGAGAATGCAAGATAAGGGTTGCATGACGGATCCGGGAATCTTACCTCAATTCTCTTCGCTTTCGGGCTCGGTGAATACATCGGGATGCGGATTGCTGCTGACCTGTTCCTGCTCGAGTAGGCGAGGTTGATCGGAGCCTCATAACCGGGCACAAGCCTTTTGTACGAATTTGTCGTCGGGGCTACGAAAGCTGCGAGAGAGGCGGCGTGCTTGAGTATCCCTCCGATATAGTAAAGGGCGGGTTCTGAAAGGCCCGCATAGGCGCTGCCCGCAAACAGGGGCTTGCCGCCTTTCCAGAGGCTCTGGTGTGTATGCATGCCTGAACCATTGTCGCCGAAGAGGGGTTTGGGCATCAGTGTTACCGTTTTCCCGTGCCTCAGCGCAATATTTTTGATGATATACTTATATGTCATAAGCTGGTCCGCCATTTTCAAAAGCGGTGCAAATCTCATGTCTATCTCAGCCTGACCGGCCGTTGCCACCTCATGGTGTTGAGCCTCGACAGTTATCCCGGCTTTTTCGAGTTCAAGTACCATTTCAGTTCTGATATCCTGGAGTTTATCCATGGGTGGAACCGGGAAATAACCTTCCTTGTGTCTCGGCTTATATCCGAGATTAGGACTCTCTTCTTTACCTGCGTTCCAGATTCCCTCGACGGAATCCACAAAGTAGTAGCCGCTATTTGCTGTCTGGTCGAAACGCACGTCATCGAAAATGAAAAACTCTGCCTCGGGCCCGAAATAGGCCGTGTCAGCAACCTTTGTGGATTTCATATACGCCTCTGCTTTCTGTGTGATGAAACGGGGATCCCTCGAATACTGTTCCTTCGTGATAGGATCAACAACATTGCAGATCAAGCTAAGCGTGAGATGTTTGGTGAAAGGATCAATTATGGCGGTTGCCGGATCAGGGATCACGAGCATGTCGCTCATATGAATGGCCTGCCACCCCCTTATCGAGGAACCGTCAAACCCAAGTCCACTCTCAAAAATTTCTTCTGTGAGCTCCTTCACCGGAACCGAGAAATGCTGCCATAGTCCGGGAAAGTCCATAAACTTCAAATCAACCATTACTACCGTATTCTTCTTAGCAAATTCAAGTACTTCTCTTGGCGTCACGTTGACTACCTCCTTTGATGTTCATATTGAATATCCGCTTTCATACCTATTTCATGTCTAAAACCATGCCAGGTTGTAACATGTTGATTTTCAATATCTTTTCGCATATGAAAGATTCGAATTGCAACAATTTTGTAGACTATCGGGGTCACTTGTCCCATTCTGATGACGATCGGGTCATATCTATCAGCGTCGATTGACGCAGCCGATAACGAGCTGGAAGTGTGACAATTTTGTCGATCGAACAATTTTGTAAGGCTTTCATCTAAAAAAGGTCAACATATATGTCATTCCAGCTTGGCTGGAATCTTTCTGAGCAAAAAATTTGTTTACCATCCGAAAAGAGATTCATCAAAGAAGGATTCTTGACAAGCCAGAATGACATACGGAGTTTAAATCTTTATATTGCTGCCTCTCCTCTATCTCCAGTCCTAATCCTTATGACATCCTCAAGAGAGTAAATGAATATCTTCCCGTCGCCGATATTCCCTGTTTTCGCCTTTTCTATGATTGTGGCGATCACCTTATCGATTATGGCATCCGGGACGACTACCTCTATCTTGATTTTTGGAAGAAAATTCACTTCGTACTCTGTTCCCCTGTAGACTTCTACGTGACCTTTTTGCCTTCCAAATCCCTTCACATCTGTGACAGTCATCCCATGAATTCCTATCGCCGTGAGTGCGTCTTTTACATCGTCGAGTTTAAAGGGCTTAATAATTGCCTCAACTTTTTTCATATATCCTCCTTTTTAAAGTCAAAGTCAACGGTCACCGGTCAATGGTTACGAGTGACTCAATGGCTTGATCTTTCTATAAGCTATAAATTATAAGCCTTCTCTCCGTGCTGGCTTTCGTCGAGCCCGGTGATTTCGTGTTCGGCTTCAACTCGTATACCCGTAATTACCTTTACGACAACAAATATAATAAGTGTAACAACAGCGGTGTAAGCAATCGTCACGCCGACTGCTATAAGCTGGGTAAGCAACTGGCCGGGGTTGCCGTAAAATAGGCCCCTGCCGAGTTCGTTGACCGAGGGGTCTGCAAAGATACCGGTAAGGATTGCTCCGAGCGTGCCTGCAACACCATGAATACCGAAGGCGTCAAGGGAATCGTCATATCCAAACTTCGGCTTAATCGTTGCGACTGCAAAATAGGGTACCATTCCGGCAAGGATGCCTATAATGATAGCGCCCTTGATATTCACGAACCCTGCCGCCGGAGTAATCGCAACAAGGCCCGCAACTGCCCCTGAAGCAAGGCCCAGAACTGTCGGTTTCCTTGTATGAACCCACTCGGTTAACATCCATGAGACCGCCGCAACGGCCGTCGCAGTGTTGGTATTGATAAAGGCCGCTCCGGCGAGCCCGTTTGCTGCTATGGCTGAACCCGCGTTAAAACCAAACCACCCAAACCACAGAAGACCGGCACCTGTAACAACCATAGTGAGGTTGCTGGGTTTCAGTGCTGCTTCGCGCCTTCTGCCGAGAACCAGTGCACCCATAAGAGCTGCAATTCCGGCGTTTATATGCACCACTGTTCCGCCTGCGAAATCGAGCGCTCCAAGTTTGGCGAGGAAACCGCCCCCCCACACCCAGTGAGCTACCGGCAGGTATACGAAAGTCATCCAGAGGATTGTGAAAAATACCCACGCCGAAAATTTCATCCTCTCGATGTATGCGCCGCTCGCAAGAGCAACGGTGATGGCTGCGAAAGTGAGCTGGAAAACCACAAACACGTATTCGGGTATTGTCATCGAGAGACTGTCAACGGTGACTCCCGAAAGAAAGAGCTTCTCTGCTCTTCCGATTATGCCGCCAATGTCATTGCCGAAAGCAAAGGTATATCCGTAAATCACCCAGAGGACACTGACTATACAATAGGTAACGAAAGACATGGCCATGGTATTAAGAGTGTCTTTGCGCTTTGCCAGACCGCCGTAAAACAAGGCGAGACCCGGGAGGGTCATAAGCATGACAAGAGCAGTTGCGACAATCATCCATGCAGTATCTCCAGTGTCCATCTTCGGAGATCCTTCCTCCAGGGTTACAGGCTGAGCAGGCAGAGCCTGCTCAGCCGCAAGAGGGGTGGGAGGGTTTGCCTGTTCTTCAGCAAATGCGATACCACTAAGAAGAAACAAAATTAGGAATGTTAATCCTAAAAAACTCTTCATAGTCTGCCTCCTTTAAAAACTGAGAGTTAAATTGAGACCACCGTAAAAGACGTCTTCATCACCGTCATCGCTAATGCCGCTTATCGCCTCCTCGGCGTCGTCACTTAGAGGAAACGAATAGGCCAATTTCGGTGTCAATGACAGTCCTTTATATATAGGGATGTTGAGAGATGTGGAGATCTCGCCATTATAGAAATTACTGAAATCGTCCCCGTTTTCGTCAAACCCCATTATGTTGTTCTTGATGTTGTAACTTGCGGATGCCCCAAGATTAAGAGACATGCCCTTTGGAACCTCGAATGAATGTCCGACTGAAGCTATGGCGAAAGCGCCATTGCCCTCATCATAGTCATAGTAGACGGTTACGGTCGGGTTCAGAAGGGTATCATAGTTTGCGGAAAGGTATACCTCCTGCGTATCGTTTGCTCCATCAAAGGCGTAAAAGATGTATCCTATGGTGAAAGTGAATTTGTCCATCGAAAAGGCATAATTCACTGTGAAATCTGTCTCTGTTATCTCACCGTGACCCGTCTCCTCGCCACTCGTGACTTCCTCGCGGTCGGTGTCATAATTAGCCCATATGTTTGCGCCAAAGTTGCCATATGTGATCCCAACAGAGGGCTGTATTACCCAGCTATTACTGAGCTTTTGTCCTCTCCAAACATAATTGCTCATTATATCTGCGGATGCATATCCAGAGGTTTTGGTCTCCCCGGCGAATGAGTGTGCTGCTACCACTGAAATTGCGAGAACCACTGCCAGAATAATTATTCTGTAAATCTTCATTCCTTCCTCCATTTTTTATTTTTCGCCAGCTCATGCCGGCTGGAAATGTTTCAGTCCCAAGTCTCTATGAGTCTCCTCCTTCCTTATGTAATATTTTTTGATTTTGTAGCCGATCATTCTCTCTGTTATGCCAAGTTTTCTCGCTGCCCTTGACATAAACCAGTTGCATTGTTTAAGGGCATTAATTATTTCTTGTTTCTCGATATCCTTAACCCTATCTCTTAAGGAGTTCATCATTCACCTGTCATTTATCTATAATCATGCCAGGTTATAAGTTATTAATTTTTAAGGATTTTAAATCAAGAATTCTGCTACAATTTTGTAGATAAATACAATTCTGTGGGCCATAAGTGATAATTGAATAATGATTAAAATTATTTCCCAGATCTAGCGATAAGATGACAGAAACCTTGTTTGTAGTGTGTCATCTCTGAAAGCGCGTGCCTCGGTGATTAAAATATTACCTGGAACAATCAACGGCAAGAACCGTAATAGGAGGCAACGCTTATGCATATGATAGGGATTTGCTTTTGATGCTGGCAGCAAGCTCTAAGAACCCAACTTCATTTCTTATCTTCAGGAAGTCAACATATGCAAATATGCTGAGAATAATAATTACGGAAAAACTTACAAAAAAACTTAGAATTATTTTTTTTCTTTATGGACATGGATAATTATTATAAGTCATTTGCGCTGGAGAAAAAAAAGGCCGCTGAATTTCAGCGGCCTTTTGATTAGTTCGAAAAAAATTAAGGCTTAACCACAAGCACAGGACAAGGGGTGTACCCTATAACCTTGGCCGTAACGCTACCCATGAGAAGTCTTTTCAGTCCTGTCCTTCCATGGCTTCCCATGATTATAATGTCAGCCTTTTGATCTTTTGCAAGGTTTGTTATAACTCTGTAAGCCTCACCTTCCCGCACAAAGGTTTTCGTAGTTATATTAGATACCTCAGCCTTTTTCTTCGCATCATCTACAAATCCTTTTGCCTTTTTAACCATCTCCTCAACCATACCCGGAGAGCGTGCCATAAATTCCTCTGTGACATCAACTACAGAGACGATCACCAATTCCCCCCCGTATGATTTTGCGAAGTTTACAGCCTTATCAATTGCGGCCTCGCTATACTTTGAGCCGTCTGTAGTAAGAAGAACACTCTTCCAACCGATAATTGTATTCTCTGGTACGACAAGGACATCCCTCTGGCTATGTCCTATAACTCTTGCAGTAACACTGCCAATGAGCGCCCTTTCTATCTGGCTCCTCCCTTTCCTTCCCATTACTATTAAATCAAAGTTTTCTGCATCTGCAAGGTCGACAATCCTTTCATACGCATCGCCCTCTTCACAAACTGTCCTTATCGATGCTCTTTCAGCTTTCGCGATCTCCTCGGCCTCAGCGAGAGCCTTTTCACAAGGTTCCCTCATAGCCTTAACCATATTACCGACACTGGTAAGCCCTAAATCTCCTTCATAGGGTGGAATTACAGATACGACCGTTATCCAGCACTTTTCGATATCTGCAAACTTGATAGCCTGTCTGAGGGCATTCTTACTCGATTCCGAGCCATCTATTGCAACAAGGATCTTTCTATATCTTCCCATGCTCTAAAACCTCTTTTGCAGAATGTTGTAATTTCTCCTCCCTGAGACCTTTCCATAATGCTTTTAAAACTATAAGGGCTCCTGTAAGCAAAGCAATTAGCATTATAGCAAAGCTTGTAGTTTTTAACAATTTAGTGGTGGTTTCACTCAGGGTCTGAATCACTCCAAGTTGCGAGAGGTAAACAGGAACCATCAAACCGCGGCTGAAGAGGACGATGACCATGATAAGCCCCATGACAAGCTTTATCATAAATGGTTTTACATATGTTGTTCCAATTGCTCCAAGCTGAATTCCAAAGAGTGAGCCTGCAAGAATAATCATCGAAAGACGGATATCAACAAAACCGTGCAGTGCATATTTGAAAGAGCCTCCTATACCCATAACAAATGCTATCACAAGCTCTGACGCAGACGCCATCAGGCTTGGTGCACCAAGGACATAAATCATGGCTGGCACACCGATAAAGCCACCAACTGCTATAGTAGCAGCCAGCATACCTGTTGCAAAACCCAGTGGTATGGTAAAAAGAACTGATACCTTTGCGTTAAGGCTCTTAAAATACATCATTGTCCCCGGGATATGGATAGATTGCACCCGGCGAGCAAGGTTGGTTACCTTCTCTTCTGCATGACTATTTCCTGCCTTCTGGGTTTTAAAGGCATCACGTAATACATAACCTCCTACAATTGCCAGGACAACAACAAAGGCCACACTCACATAGAGATTAGAACCTACATCTCCAAATGACCTCTTGATACTCTCCTGAATATGCGCTCCGTAAAGAACTCCTGCCTCGGCTGAAGCCCCCATGATCAATCCGAGCTTAACATCTACCTGACCATATTTAGCACGTTTAATAGCGCCAACAAGTGCCTTTGGAAATTTATGGCACATGTTGCTGGCTACCGCAACAAGACCGGGTACCCCAAGGCTCATCATTCCCGGTGTGAGAACAAAGGCGCCTCCGGAACCGATAAAACCGCTTACAAGACCGCCGACAAACCCTACAAAGAACAGATACAGCATGTTCATGGATGTGAGATCAATAAAATTACTAACCTGAGTTACTACATCATGCATGTTATTTCACCTCCTTCTTCTTTCTCGCCTCAACCCCAAGTACAGTCCAGAAAGCACTTGTAAATGACCCGTGGAAAAATGAGAAGATAAACGCTGTTGCTATAGGTAGCAAAGCATATAGCCCTCCACGAGTAAAGTTTGCGTTAATCAGACCCTGATTCGTGAGTAATGTAAAATAAAGCACTGATACTATTAGCCCGAAGAGTATCGCCTTTCCATAGGGCTTTTTCTTGATACTACTTTTCTTGTTTGCCATTTGTTACCTCCTTCATTTCAGTAGTTTGATTTTTTCTCTAATTTATTTGAACAGACTATGCTTTTACGAGACATCCACTACTACTAAAGGACACTTTATCTTTTCCAATATCGTAGAGAGCCCCTCCTCTCTATTCCAGCGTTCAACAGCGGGTGATTCCACGACCACAAAATGAATACTTCTTTCTGAGTCTGTGTATTTTTTAATCTCTTCTCTTAAACGGCCATTTTTTTGAATAAGCCGATAGGTTATTCCTTCTCTCTGAAGCTCGCGAAAAAATTCTTTCAATAAAGGATTTTCATCTGCATTAGTTAATGAGAGATACAGAATATCTATATCTGCTCCAATCCTCTTACATGTGTTCAACGCATACGTGAGGGCTTTTCTTTCTACCTCTCCTTCCCGCATAGCGAGCAGAACCCTTCTTGCCTCCTTAAGTATTTCCCTTGCAGTCTCAAACTCTCCTGCCTCGGCAAAGGTAGAAGCAGTCATTATGTCTTCAAACTTCTTAATCAACTTTTTAATATTCTCCTCTTTCATATCAACTTAATCTTTTTACTTTTAGTCGGAAGGTAGTTATAAAAACAATTTTTGTGCCAATTAATAACTATTTGATTTTTCGCTGATTTAGCATCAAGACTGAAATAATATTTGTTTAATTTTGCAACATAAACTACCTGAAAAGAGAAATTATCAAGATCCATTGGGCTTTTTGGGACTGCTGCATGTATAAGTATTTAAGTTACATATTGCAACATTAGACTGTCCTGCCAGGGTCTTTTTTCCCTCACTCTTAGATGATCTATTCACCAGTACCATATCAACAATCTCCTCAAGCCTGTCCACCATACGAATATCCAACTCCTTTTTGACGTCTTCAGGAAGGTTTTCTATATCCACCTTATTCTTAACTGGCAAAATTACAACTTTTACTCCAGCCCTGCGCCCTGCTAAAATCTTTTCTTTAACTCCTCCAACAGGAAGAATCCTCCCGCTTAAAGTTAACTCCCCTGATACAGCCACATCCCTCCTTGCAGGTCTTCCGGTTAAAAGTGAAATAAGGGCGATTGCAATGGTTGCCCCTGAAGAAGGTCCATCTTTTGGGATGGCTCCTGCAGGCACATGGATATGGATGTCCTGATTCTCAAAGAAATTCTCAGGAATATTAAAGTACGCTGCATTACTTCTTATATAACTTAAAGCTGCATGCGCAGACTCACACATCACATTTCCGAGAGACCCTGTAAGAATAAGCTGTTTATTTCCTTTCATCCTTGCTGCCTCTACAAATATTATTTCTCCACCTGTTTCGGTCCATACCAGACCTGTGGTAACTCCAACTCTGTTCTTTTCATCTGCTACTTCACGGTAGTATTTCCTTGGTCCGAGATATTTCTCAATCAGGTCCGGTGTGACCCTTATCTTCTGAATACCCTTCCTTTGGTGGACATGTTCTGTAGCTATCTTCCTACATATAGTACCAATCTGCCTTTCGAGATTTCTGATGCCGGCCTCCCGGGTATAATCCTGTATTATCTTAGATGTAGCCTCCGCAGTAAACTCAGGTGGATAGTCTGACAAACCCTGTTCATGAATCTGCTTTGGAATTAGATGATGCAAAGCAATCTGAGTTTTTTCATCTTCGGTATAACCTGAAAGTTCAATCACTTCCATACGGTCCCTGAGGGGATCCTGGATATTATCAGCGATATTGGCTGTTACAATAAACATAACACCTGAAAGATCAAAAGGCATATCCAGATAGTGGTCAAGAAAATTCTGATTCTGTTCAGGGTCAAGCACTTCAAGCAGTGCAGACGCAGAATCACCTTTAAAATCCTGTCCTATCTTGTCAATCTCATCTAGCATAAAAACAGGATTAGCAGACCCTGCCCGGCGGATTTCCTCAATAATGCGCCCTGGCATCGCGCCAGCGTATGTCCTCCTGTGTCCTCTGATTTCAGCCTCATCCTTCATTCCAGCAAGCGAGATCCTTGCAAACTTTCTTCCGAGTGCCTCTGCAATAGACTTTCCCAAAGAGGTCTTTCCTGTGCCCGGTGGACCTGCAAAACAGAGGACAGATCCTTTTGTAGATATGGATAATAATTTTTTCTCGACTGCCTGTTTAATAACTGATCGCACTGTATCGACCTTAAAGGGCTTTTCAATATAATGGAATGCGCCTTTCCTCATGGACTCTATCGCAGAATTGATCGAGGCATAGCCGGTGATCATGATAACCTTAGTGTCAGGGAACTTGCTTTTAGCCTTTTCAAGAACTTCGATGCCGTTAACTTTTTCCATCCTGATGTCGGTAAGGATGACGTCATAATCAGATGCCTCCATCTTCTTGACGGCCTCAAGGCCATTTTCTGCTGTGAGTACTGTGTAATTCTCTTTTCTCAGGATATGTTCTAAGTTTTTCCGCGCGATCTCCTCATCATCAACCACAAGTATCCGGGGCTTTCTGTTTGTTACCAAAATCTTGACGGCTAAATGCTCTAAAATTCTCTCCTTCACCTTATGCAGACCATAATGCCTTCCATCAAGAATCCTTGCTGCCCTGTCAATATCCAGATTATCTTCTGTCTTTTGACTCCACGGAAGGCCAACAAGATAGTCCATATAAGCAAGCCCTATCGCATATTCTGCTACATTAGGGCTTGTCTTTGATAACATCTCAAGTTCCTTATTTGCAATCTGCTGGGCGTGAAGAGGCATCTTGGATGAAACAATCATCTGTCTCAGATCCTCTATGGTTGCAGCCTGAAGTTTTCCTCCTGATTTTTTAAAGATATTCATTTTTACTTTAGTGTTTTTACCTCTTTATCCCGGGTGCCCTTAATTCTTTTCTTGGTCTTGCAGCAGGGGTTACGCGCTCTGCCTTCCGCGGTCTCTTTTCCTCCCTGAGGATTTCCCTTGCAGTATCAAATTCGGCTGCTTCTGCAAAGGCCGCTGCTGCAAAGAGTCTTTCCAATTTTCTTATTAGCTTTTTCATCTTTCGCACACCTCCTTTTTATCTTTCAATTAAAACAATTTTCATGCCAGGCCCCTTTATTCTTCTAACTTTATGTTTTTTCTACATTTTTAGACTTTTGGGGGTCCTCTGTAAAAACATTAAAATGTTGCATAATTCAACAGAAAAATTTATCTTTGATTTATGATGCGTGTTTAGACGAATATAATGGGGACCACCATCAATATCATTTAATGTTGCAAATAAATCATGTGATATTGCTTTTTGCAATAATAATTTGTAAAATAAATTATGTTTAAATTCCCAAGTATCAGACAAAAGATTATGCTCGGTTATTATGCCGGTGTAGTTGTACTTATTTTAATATCTGTTTTTACCCTTACCGAGCTCTGGTATATGGAGAAAAAGGTTCAATTTGGAGGGGTCATTTCTGATTTTTTCGACACCACTCTTGAAATAAGACGGTTCGAAAAGAATTTTTTCCTCTATCAACAGAATGATGATTACCAGGAAAATATGAGTTATGTAAGCAAGGCTCTTGGGATACTCGATCAGAATATCGATGAATATAAAAGACTTTCAATCGCCAGCCAGATGGATTCGATAAGGGAGCGTTTAAAAAAATATAAACTTTTGATGACTCAATTCGCAGTGGATAGTAAGAATAACTCTGACAAGCGTTTAGATTTGGAGGAGGAGGAAATAAGGATACTGGGAAAAGAAATCGTAACGATTGCTGAGGATGTCTCAAAAACTGAACGAAAAAGGCTCCAGGCATTACTTATCAAAACTCAGAGGACTCTTGTATTTTTAATTGTCTTTCTGTCCTTTGCAGGAATCGTAATAGGTCAGCTCCTGTCAAGAATGGTGGTAAAACCTCTTCAATCCTTAGAGGAGCAGATGAAACTAATAGAAAAAGGAAAACTCAGAACAGTATTAATTAATTCGAAAGATAGAGAGATCGTCTCTCTAACAGATGCATTCAACAAAATGCTTAATGAACTGGAGTTCAGACAGAAACACCTTATCCAGAGAGAAAAGCTCGCATCTCTGGGTACACTTCTATCAGGGGTTGCCCATGAGCTGAATAACCCACTGTCAAACATATCATCATCCTGCGAGATACTCACTGAAGAGCTTGAAGATACTGACGTAGAGTTTAAAAAAGAACTGCTCTCACAGATTGTTACGCAAACGGATAGAGCAAGGGATATTGTCCGTTCTCTGTTAGAATTCTCAAGGCACAGAGAATTCAAAAAGGAGATCCTGCCACTCAAAAAACTTTTCGAAGAGACAAATCTTTTTCTTAAGGGTGATATACCAGCAGGGATTGAAATTACTATGGATATACCGGATGATATATACATTTTTGCGGACAAACAAAGGATTCAGCAAGCATTTTTAAATCTGCTAAAAAACGCTATGGAATCTATTGCAGATGAAGGGAAGGTGTCCGTCATGGCGCAAAAACATTTTGTAAAGGAAAAAGAAGCAGAGAAAGAAAAGGGTTGCGACTATGCAAAATACCGTGATATATGTACTGGTGAATGCCCTGTTGGCAGGGATACTATAGATATTGAGATAAAAGACACAGGCGCGGGCATACCGCCAGATATTCTGCCAAAGATATTTGATCCCTTTTTCACCACAAAAGATGTTGAAAAAGACTCTGAGTCCAGACTCGATATCAAAAAGGGCTCGGGTCTCGGACTTTATGTTGTTGAGGAGATTATTGAAGAGAATGACGGCTGTATTGGTGTTTACAGTGAAGTCGGGAAAG
Organism: Nitrospirota bacterium; assembly: GCA_040757455.1. GTDB lineage: Bacteria > Nitrospirota > Thermodesulfovibrionia > Thermodesulfovibrionales > SM23-35 > Kmv42. Next base: position 4,979 of record JBFLXE010000011.1, on the reverse strand, counting down.
GAACTTCATTTTTAATAAGATTACCGATGAAGAAGGCTTAAAAATGCAAGGCATAGCAAGGATATTAATTGCTGATGATGAAAAGGTGGCCCTTAAAAACCTTGAGCACGTAATGAGAAAGGAGGGCTATGAGGTTACCGGCACAGAAAGCGGACCAATCGCCCTCAGGCTTCTTGAAGAACAACAATTTGATGTTGTTCTTACAGATTTAAAGATGGAGAAAGTAGATGGAATGCAGATACTGAAAAAATGCCGTGAGCTTTACCCTGACACAGAGGTAATAATAATAACAGGTTATGCAACTCTTGAGTCTGCTGTTGACACTATGAAACATGGCGCATTTTATTATGTTGCCAAGCCTTTTAAACTGGAGGAGGTAAGAAAAGTTGTCAAGGAAGCTGTTGAAAAGGTAAGGCTGAAAAGGGAAAACATAGAGCTCAGGGAGCAGATAGAAAAATATCAGGGAAAGGTAAAAATAATTACTCAGGATGTAAATATGCAAAGGCTCCTTGAAACAGCAAGACAGATAGCACCGACAGAGTGTAATGTCATTATAAGCGGTGAGAGTGGAACAGGCAAAGAATTGTTTGCGAGATTTATACATTATAATAGCGAACGTGCTGAGGGACCATTTCTCGCTATAAACTGCGGTGCCTTTACAGAGGAACTTCTATCGAGCGAACTTTTCGGACACGAAAGGGGTGCATTTACTGGTGCAATAACAATGAAAAAGGGGTTAATAGAGATGGCCTCGAAAGGGACTCTCTTTCTTGATGAAATAACGGAAATGCCATCTTCCATGCAGGTAAAACTTTTGAGGGTTATTCAGGAAAAAGAGGTTTTGAGAGTAGGAGGCACAGAACCTTTAAAAGTGGACGTCAGGTTTATTGCTGCAACCAATAGAGATATACAGGATGCAGTAAAAAGCGGAGGCTTCAGACAGGATCTTTATTTCAGATTAAACGTGGTTTCACTGCATATACCGCCCCTTTCTGAAAGAAAAGATGACATACCACTTTTAAGCTATTATTTTCTGAAAAAATATGCATTACTCATGAAAAAGGATATCAGAGAGATATCCCCTGATGTAATAGCTATTCTGGTAAACTATGATTTCCCAGGAAATATCAGGGAGCTGGAGAATATCATTGAAAGGGGCATAGCCCTTTCCAGCGGAGACTCCATAGAGGTAGCCCATCTTCCTGAAGACCTCAGGGAATTAAGCATAAGAACCTTCAGAAAAAAGGAGGGCAAATTCCCGTCCCTCGAGGAGCAGGAAAAGTCATACATAAACTGGGTTTTAAAAGAAGTTGGAGGGAACAAAACAGTTGCTGCACAGATACTCAGAATTGACAGGGTGTCCCTCTGGAGGAAGTTGAAGAAATACGGAATTGAAGGAGAGTAACCCTCATTATAAACAATAGGGTCACTCAACAAACTCCAATCCCACCCGGAATGTTTTATCTTCGATTTCTTGCGTCCATCTTACAACTGAAGCCTTTGCTGTAATATTATTTATCATATTCTCATCTTCAAAGAGCAGAAAATGTCCTACCTCGAGTGGATATTGTGTTATCAGGCCAAGTCCTCGAGCACTTATATCAACTGAAACCCCTAAGCCGTAAACTTCCTTTGTTTTTCCCATCTCTAACACGTTTAGATAATATCTTACAAAGTTGACATGGTATTTACGCGCATATTTTCGTCTGAATTCGTCAGTCATATTAACAGCATACATACCTAATAAAAAGAATGCAGCTAACTCTGTTCTAAATTAGCATTTGCTTTCTATAAAGTCAAACGTTTAACTTTACCAGCTTGTGCAGTTAGTGGTCCTGCTATGACTGCGTTATTGTTTGGGAACTTCTTCTGAAATTATCTCCCTTTTAAACATATTAAATGAATTCATTTAAAAACCTCAAGAAACCCATAGTGCTTCTGAACTCATAATCCCTATTACATCTGTTTGTTCTCTGTAGCTACTTACAGCCATAAAGTATGGTTTTTTCTCATTCCCGCAAGCGAAGCGCGTCGGGAATGACAAAAAACTTGAAACAATCGACTTTATTTTCCCCCTTTCAAATAATCAATCTCCCTTTTCATCTCTTTCCATTCTAAGGCCCTATTGATAGCAATCAGTATCTGCTCTTTACGGAAGGGCTTGGTGATGTAATCATAGGCACCTTTATGAATAGCCTCTTCTGCCGATTCTATAGAGCCATATGCGGTAATAATAAGTATAGGGATAGATTTATCTATTTTTCTAACCTCATCGATAAGTTCTATGCCACCCATACCCGGCATCTTGAGATCAGCAATCAGTAAATCGAAGGCCCCTTCTTTAATCAACTTGGGTATCTCTAAAGGATTATTAGTGGTTGTTGCCCTGTGATTGGTCTTTTCTGTAATGATCATAGCAAGAAGGGCGAGCATATCCACTTCATCGTCCACAATTAAAATCTCTGCCATCTTACCTCCCCTTCAGGTAAACACCTGAATTACGCAAAGTTCATTATAAAACCATTGTAGCCGCAGGCGACTGTGGCGGAAAAGGCAGGGCATAAGTATTTGAGCGGATTTTTTGCTGATATTCCTTATGAGAATATTTCCGATATAAGGAGGCAAAAGCCTCGGAGTCCCGATCTTATCGGGAAGAGAATGAGCGAGAATACTTATGTCCTGCCTGTATGCACCATGAATTGTAAATATCTGCATTATCCGGATTAAATCAGGTTTCACCATAGCATTTTTCAACTTCTGAAGGAACAACATGTAGAGAAACAGTAAAGGTAGTGCCTTTCCTCTCCCTGTCCTCCTCCTCAGCCACTGTCTCAAAGGTTATTTCTCCACCATACCTGGTCACTATACCATGACAGACAGAAAGTCCCAACCCCGTTCCCTCTCCTACCTTCTTTGTGGTAAAAAAGGCCTCGAATATCTTGTCCCTGTATTCCTTTTTAATACCATGTCCTGTATCTTTGAAAAATATCTCTACTCTGTTACTAGGCTCATTAAGTTTGGTAGAAATAGTCAAAACCCCTCCTCTTTCCATTGCAGCAGCTGCGTTGGTGATTAAATTCATAAAGACCTGCTGTAAATGGCCCGCGTCTCCCCTCACTCTTGGTAAATCTTCTGCAAGGTTCTTCTCTAACGTGATCTTTTTTGTAATGAGGATATTCTCAACCACAGAAACCACACTTTCAAGGCTTTCATTGACATCGGCACAATATTCAGTTTTCTCTGGATATCTGGCAAAGCCCAAAAGGTTTTCAACAATCCTTTTACTATTTAGTGCCTGCCTTTCTATGGCTTTAAGCATTTCATATTCCTTGCTGTTGGGTTCAACCCTCTCCAGGAGACCATCGGCAAAACCGAGGATTATTGCCACCGGGTTATTAAGCTCATGGGCAACACCGGCAGTCAACTTTCCCAGAGAAGCCAGTCTTTCTGTATTGTACATCTGTTCATCTTCAATCTTCTTTCTCTCTGTAATATCCCTTGAAATCCCGAGAACAGCAAATACCTTATCGTTTTCATTCTTAAGACCCACGAAGTTGCTGGTAAGCCAATACTCACTTTTCCCAATTTCTACCGGATATTTTACATTTACGCTCTTTCCCGTGTTGAACACCCGCCTGAGAAAGCCCATCTGCAATTCGGCACTCTCTCTGGAAAAAAGATCATGCATATTTTTGCCGATTAGATCATCCGTATGTCCTCCAAAGAAACGCGCGGCACATCTATTCATAGATAGGTACTGTCCTTCTTCATTAACGGTAAAGATTAAGTCCTCTGCACTTTCTACGAGGGTTCTGTATTTCTCTTCTGATTTTTCCAGTTTGTCGAGTGACTTTTTCAGATCTTCTGTTTTCTTTGTTACCTCTTCTTCCAGTGTCTTGGCCCAGCGTCTTTCAAAGTTTATTACATATACGCTACCAAAAATAATGACAAAGATAATGACACCCTGAATATAAAATTGGCGTGTATAAATAAAATGTATTGGCACTTCAACCTCGCTCATGGGCGCTACCACAGCTATCGACCAGTTGCGATCGCGTCCAGAGGTCAGATACACGGGCGCATAAGCTATCAATTTTTTCATCTCGGTTTCTATATCCCTGTGCCAGCCGGAGGTATACCACCCGGTTCCTTCTTCACCTTTAAGCATCTTTTCTTTTTGAATTTCGTTAATCTGGTCGAAGGAAATCTTGGGTTTTCTGGTAGCACGTGCCTTAAAGGCATCTTCTCCGATGAAGTCCTTTTTGGGATGGTATAAAAATACACCCTTGTTATCTATAGCCCAGGCATATCCAGTCTTCCCTGATTTAATATCTCTGATATTCTCTCTGGCTAAGTGAGTAACATCTATTATGAATAGAAGAACTCCAGAGAAACGACCGGCAGGCAATGGATGAGCCTCATCAACAGATTCCTCATAAATGGGTGTAGCTAAGCTCATAATAAGTTTTTCGGGATATCGCTCGTTATCCCTCGTAATCTCACCCACATAAATTCTATTTTTATTTTCCTTTAGAAAAGCCCATTTAAAATATTCTGTATCTCGAAAATCACCTTTTATTATCCGGGGGGTCCCCAGATTATCAACGATATAGACTGTCCCTCCCTTATTGTCTACAAGTCTTATCTCTATTACCCCTTCCTCCTTGATGCCGGATAAAGTGGTGTTCATCCTGTTGGCCCAGGATACCTCCAGATACTGAATGGATGGAGAAAAACTTAATAGCGAAAGCTCCCTCTTAACGAAATCCAGACCGTTTTCTATCCGATTTGCAGCATACCTGGCTAATACCAATTGCTGGTTGTTAAAATCCTCACGGATAATTTCTTTCATATGTTTTGCAGAGACCATGCCCAGATACAGGGCACTTAAGAGTAGTACTATCAATAGAATGCCTAAAACGATAATAGCCCTTCTTATATTGTAGTATTTTTCTTTGGTAGAACTTTCTTTTTTATTC
>JBFLXE010000010.1:0-31248 GCA_040757455.1 Nitrospirota bacterium | reverse complement strand
AAAACAAACTGCTTTGAGGTGATTGCTGCATTCCCATCATGTCTCTCTTCTCCTCATATTGTGATGAATGCAGCATTATAAACTTATTCAATTTTTTGTTCTACGATTATTTGGGCAACAGCCTGTCAAGACCTGACCCCTGTTTCTATGGCAGATGCTATAATCTCATAAACTTTTTCTTCTGCAAAATCGGCTGCCACCTTGATTGCGTTTTTTATCGCTTTTGCCGTCGAACGTCCGTGACTTATTATACATGTTCCGTTTATTCCGAGGAGAGGCGCGCCACCATATTCAGCGTAATCAGTCTTCTTCTTAAAATTTCGCAGAGCCGGTTTAATAAGAAGATAACCTATTCTGCCCGTTGTGAGATTTGCAACCTCTCTTTTCAACATCTTGACAATGGCATCAGCAAGACCCTCACTCGTCTTCAACACCACGTTACCGGTGAACCCGTCGCAAACGATCACATCAGCCTCACCGGTGAAAATGTCCTTTCCATCAATGTTGCCAATGAAGTTTATGTCGGCCTCTTTAAGTAATTTAAAAGTTTCCTTTATCAGATCGTTTCCCTTCGTATCCTCCTCCCCCGTGCTGATAAGAGCTACCCTCGGTTCGGACTTCCGCAGGATTGCCTGGCAGTAAATGCTGCCCATCAGAGCGAATTGGAGAAGATTTTCAGGCCTGCAGTGAAGATTTGCACCCGCATCGATAAGAACGCAAGGAGATCTCAGGGTGGGCATAATAGCTGCTATCGCCGGTCTGTCCACGACCTTCGAAACACCGAGAACAAGCAGAGCCGTTGCCATCACCACTCCCGAATGCCCCGCGCTAACGAACGCGTCAGCTTCGCCAATCTTGACAAGTTCGATGCCTCTCTTTATGGATGAATCTTTTTTTCTCCTCAGCGCGCTGGAAGTAGACTCATCCATTTTTACGAATTGAGATGCATGCTTAATCGTGATACGATCGGGAGGGTATCTTTTAAATTCCAGTTCTTTTTTTAAGGACGTCTCATCGCCGACAAGGATAATTTGAATATCGTCAAAATCACCAACAGTTTCAACAGCGCCCTCGATATTTATAGCAGGGGCGTAGTCGCCTCCCATCGCATCAAGGGCTATTCTCATGTCTCTTTTTCAATTATATCAAGAACTCGGCGTCCACCGTAATATCCGCACTTAGGGCAAGCCTTAAAAGAAAGCTTCAGCTCGCTACAGTCCGGACATAAACTCATATTGGGCAGTTGTCCTTTCCAGTTTGCCCTTCTCTTGTCTCTGCGAGATCTCGTATGTCTATGTGTTGGATTTGCCATGCTGTTCTCCTTTCGGGTTCAAACTGCTTAAAACTTTATATTAAACAAAATTCTCTGCCATTAGGTCAATAAGGGGAATGACTGGCTTTCTGAATAATGCCTTAGTTAATGTTGGGATGCAGAGGAAACTTATTTTAGAAACCTTTTCAATGCTTCGAATCGTGGATCTATCTCATCTGCAACACAGCTGCAGCTGTCCTGATTGAGATCCGCACCACACTTTATGCATATGCCTTTGCAGAATTCACTGCAGAGCGGCTTCATGGGCAGATTCAGGATTATTTGCTCCTTCAAAAGATCAAGGATATCAAGCTCATCTCCCGAATAGAAATCCATATCGAGCTCGTCTCCCTTGATCTCGCGTATTTCCTCTCCCCTCAGTTCCTCAACTGGACGATACACAACGTCAACAGGAACTGATACGACCATGATGAAATCTTTAAGGCATCTGCTGCACTGTAGCTTCACCTCAGCAGTCAGACTACCTTTTACGATAACCTCTGTTCCAACTTTATCTATCTTCAACCGGGCATTGATCGGTGAAACAATCAAATCAGATTCTAAAGATTCATGAAGCTCTAAAGCTAATCCTTCCTCCGGAATTTCTGATATCAATATTTTCATTTTTTTAATCCAACTTTTTGGGGTGTTTAATTCAAAAAAAATTATAAAAATTATCTTAAATAACTGTCAAGCCAGGGGGGCCTTCCTTGACAAAGCGAAAAAACTATGATAAGAAATCTCAATCCAGAAAATATCGAAGGAGGAGTGAATGAACCCTGATGATCTCAAATACCACAAGGAGCACACATGGATAAAAGCTTCCGGCAAAAAGGCGACGATAGGCATAACGGATTACGCGCAGGAAGCACTCGGTGACATCGTGTACATCGACCTGCCGGAAGTTGATGTGGATGTGGAAGCCAACAGCGAGTTTGGAGAGATTGAATCGACAAAGGCAACATCATCACTGATCGCTCCGATCAGTGGAAGGGTTATTGAAGTGAATGAAGACCTTTCCGAGACACCCGAGATCATCAATGAAGATCCTTACGGTAAGGGCTGGATTGCAGTCATGGAGATCGAGGATCCTTCGGAACTCGACGACTTGATGGATGCATCGGAGTATATGAAATATGTTGAAGAGGAGGCGAAATGAATTTAGCCATTCTGGGAGCCGGGCCTGGCGGCTATGTTGCCGCGATTAAGGCAGCCCAGCTTGGTGCTCGCGTCACTGTCATTGAAGAAAATGAGGTCGGAGGTGCTTGTCTCCATTGGGGTTGTATTCCGACGAAAGCCATCTTAAGTTCCTGTGAGATTCTTTCCAGAATCCGCCATTCAAAAGCCTTTGGAATTGATGTCAAAGGGGAAATAGTCCCAAACCGTTCAAAAATTGTCGAAAGAAAAAATAAAATTATCGGCACTCAGGTAAAGGGAATCAGAAATCTCTTCAAGAGTTGGGGGATAACGCTCAAAGAGGGTAGAGGAAATTTAAGCTCTCCGGATAAAATTGCCGTTACATCCAGGAACGGCAAAACAGAAAAAATAGCAACCGAAAGAATAATTATCGCAACAGGCTCCCGGCCGGCCGGGTTAGCGGATCTGCCGTTTGATGGAAAAAGGATCATATCGAGTGATGACGCGGTTAAACTCGAAGACATTCCGAAGAGCCTTCTTGTCGTGGGAGCAGGCGCCGTCGGATGTGAGTTCGCGCAAATATATAACGAACTGGGGTCTGAAGTGACGATCCTGGAGGCTCTGCCGCGGGCTGTGCCTACCGAAGACAGAGATATATCGAAAGTTCTCGAAAAGGAAATCAAGAAGAAAAAGATGAAGTTATACACTGGCGCGAAGGCAAAAAAAATAGATTTAAGACAGGACGGAGCTCATGTCACTCTACCGGGCGGTGAGGAAATTGTTGCTCAAAAAATACTCGTGGCTGTCGGGCGATCGTTGAATAGCAACGGTTTTGGAGCTGATGAGATAGGTATTGAGAGAGGGCACAGAAAAGAGATTGTCGTCAATGAAAAATTGGAAACGAACGTAACGGGCATATATGCGATTGGCGATGTTATCGGCGGCCTGCTCCTGGCACATGTTGCATCAAGAGAGGGTATAATAGCTGCGCGGAATATAATGGGTGCGGATGAAAAAATAGATTACAGTGCTGTTCCCTATGCGATTTTTACATCACCTGAAATAGCTTCCGTGGGTCTTAAGGAATACGAGGCAGAGGAACGAGGCATTAAAATCAGCACCGGCTATTTCGAATTCCGGACGCTTGCAAAATCCCACTGCATTGGAGAGATTGAAGGCTTCGTCAAAATGATCTCCGATGCGCGAAGTGACAGATTATTGGGCGTCCATATAATAGGTCCGCACGCTTCGGACCTGATTCATGAGGCGGCCCTTGCCGTCAGAAAGGGTTTGACGGCACGTGATCTGTCCGAGACGATTCATACTCACCCCACCCTTTCTGAAGCTCTAAAGGAAGCGGCAGAAGATGTCCGTAAAGAAGCAGTACATATTCCACGAAGAGTCTTGTGAAGGAAGAAAAAAGTTGGGTTCAGAGGCAAGAAAAGATCACTGCAACTTGAGAGCCGTTGAAAGAGCAGCAGAACCTTTGAAAAAATATAGCGGTCTGGAGGCCTTATGGGAGAAATAATAGATGTTATTGCGAGGGAGATTCTCGATTCGCGAGGAAACCCGACGGTTGAGGTTGAGGTTGTCCTGGACAGCGGAGCGAGCGGAATGGCATCCGTCCCTTCCGGTGCCTCAACAGGTACAAAAGAGGCCCTTGAACTCAGGGATGGGGGGAGCCGTTTTCACGGTAAAGGGGTAAGAAATGCTGTAAGGAATATTAATAAGGAGATCGTCCCCAAAATTTTAGGTCTATATTCTGAAGACCAACCGCACATAGACAATCTTTTGGTCACCCTCGATGGTACAGATAATAAAAGCAGGCTTGGCGCTAATGCCATACTCGGCGTCTCTCTCGCCGTCTGCAAGGCGACATCTGCCGAGCTTGGCATGCCTCTTTATAAATATATAGGTGGATGCAATGCAAAGGAACTTCCTGTTCCCATGATGAATGTTCTTAACGGGGGAGTGCATGCAGACAATAATCTTGACATCCAGGAGTTCATGATAGTACCTGCAGGTACCGGTAACTTTTCTGACGCCTTAAGAGCTGGCTCTGAAGTCTTTCATATTCTTAAGGGACTCCTCAAGAAAAAGGGGCTTAATACTGCCGTAGGAGATGAAGGAGGATTCGCTCCTGACCTATCGAGTCACGAGGAAGCCATCGTCCTCTTGATGGAGGCCATCGAGCTCTCAGGCTACATACCTGGTAATGACATTTATCTTGCTCTGGATGTCGCAGCGTCGGAATTCTACGAAAACGGTTTATATAAATTTGCGGGTAAAAGCGTCTCATCTGATAATATGATCTCCTACTACGAGGAGATGACTCTCAAATATCCGATTCTGTCGATAGAGGATGGGCTTTCGGAAAGTGACTGGGATGGATGGAGAAATTTGACTGATAGGCTTGGGAAAAAGGTGCAGCTCGTGGGCGATGACATCTTTGTGACGAATACAAAAATAATAAAGAAGGGGATCAAGGAAGGTATAGCCAATTCAGTTCTCATAAAGCTTAATCAGATAGGCACGCTCACAGAAACTCTCGATGCAATAGACCTTGCGAAGAAGGCTGGCTATACGGCGGTAATATCTCACAGATCCGGAGAAACAGAAGATACTACAATTGCAGACCTCGCAGTAGCTTGTAACACGGGGTTCATAAAGACTGGCTCTCTGGCGAGAAGTGAGCGCATCTCAAAATATAACCGGCTTCTGAGAATAGAGGAAGAACTGTCAGAATCTGCTATGTACAAAGGGACTGAAGCGTTTTATAATTTAACCTAATGGGCAGTCCATCGTACCTTTTAAGAAAACAGGTACTCTCAGAAATGAGAAAAAGGAGACTTGTTTTCTTTACAATTGTCCTCCTCACCTTTGTTTATATTCTGGTGAGCCTGATTTTTGGAGAAATGGGATTGCTGAGGTATAAAGAACTGCACAATACTAAGATAAGCATGGAAAGAGAGATAAAAGAGATCGAGAAGGAGAACGAACAATTAGCGACACACATAAGACTACTGAAAGAAGATCCCTTCTTTGTGGAAAAGCACGCCAGAGAGGACTTCGGACTCGCCAAGCCGGACGAGTATATTTTTCTTTATGACAGATAGTCCTCTTTATGTATCAATCCTGTGGCATATGCACCAGCCATATTATAAGGATCCGTTCACAGGTATATACCGGCTACCATGGGTTAGGCTCCACGGGATAAAGGACTATCTTGACATGGTGGAAGTCCTTTCCGACTTTCCGGAAATAAAGCAGACCTTTAATCTTACCCCATCGCTACTTGAGCAAATCATCGATTATGCAGACAATGGCGCAGTAGACAGGTTTTTGGAATTAACCGTGAAAAAGGCATCCGAACTTAATCTTGAGGAAAGGAAATTTCTCATAGAGAACTTTTTTCTCGCCAACTGGGACAATATGATCAAACCTTTCCGTCGATATAATGAACTCCTTGTGAAGAGAGGGGCTCACCTTGTAAAGAGTGAAATGGATCGAATCGTCCAATATTTTAGCAGCAGTGACTTCCTCGACCTGCAAGTGCTGTTTAATCTTTGCTGGATAGATCCACTGCATCGTAAGAGAGATTCTTTTCTATCGGCGCTCGTTGATAAAGGGAGAGACTTTACGGAAGATGAAAAAAAAGTGCTGGTTTCCAAACAGGTTGAAATTCTGAAGCAGATAATTCCGGCATATGCCGAAACTGCGAGACGGGGTCAGATTGAGATTTGTGTTTCCCCCTATTATCACCCTATTCTGCCACTGCTATGTGATACAGACATAGCGAAAATTTCCATGCCTGGTGTCCATATCCCACGGAAGAGATTTTCGTATCCTGTGGATGCGCAGATTCAGATCAGGAATAGTCTGCAGTATTGCGAAAAAATTTTCCATTTTCGTCCTCGTGGCATGTGGCCATCGGAGGGTGCAGTAAGTGAGGAAGCCATTATGATAGCTTCACAGGAAGGCGTAAAATGGATGGGAACTGACGAGGACATCCTTTCTCTCTCGATAGGAAAACAAATTAGAGACTCATCGAGAAATATTCTCGAGCCTAACATTCTTTATCGGCCTTATAGTTTTGAAAACATTTCAATTATTTTCCGGGATCACATCCTGTCTGATCTCATAGGGTTCGTTTATCAATCGTGGGATTCCAAAAAGGCTGCGGAGGATCTTGTCAACAGGCTCCTGAGAATACATGGCGCTGTTTCAAAGGACAGACCTCACCTGGTCTCGATAATCCTTGACGGGGAAAATGCATGGGAATATTATGCAAACGATGGCTATGATTTTCTGAGGCATCTATATGGAGGTCTTAGTAGAGAAAAGAGGCTAAAGACGGTCACTGTCTCGGAATTTCTCGAGAAGTATGATACCGGTGAAGGCCTTAAAAAGATACATCCAGGCTCATGGATCAATGCAAATTTCAGCATATGGATTGGCCATGAGGAGGACAATCTCGCATGGGACTATCTATCCGAGACGCGGCAGGAACTTGAATCATTCCAGAAAAAGTATCCGGAAAGGGACTTGTCTGATGCATGGAAGGCTGTATATATCTCAGAAGGAAGCGACTGGAACTGGTGGTACGGAGATGAGCACGTCACAGAGACACAGAAGGACTTTGATGAGCTTTTCAGATCGAACTTGATGACCGCCTATAAGGCGATGGGGAAGGATATTCCACACCATCTCTATGTTCCAGTGCTCCGGGAGGATAGGAGTGTTCTTCCATCCGTTGCCGTCAGGGGATTCATAGATCCGCGTATTGACGGTATTGTCACGAGCTATTACGAATGGTATCAGGGTGCTTTCATGGACATCAAGAAATACGGCGGCAGCATGCATAGATCAGAAAGCATTCTCGCAAGTCTGTATTATGGCTTCAACAAAGACATACTGTTCTTGAGACTTGATCCGGCCATTCCGTTTGACAAGTGGGAAGAAGGCATATATTTCCTGATTGAAATAACAAAGGCATCAGCGCTGAAGTGCAAGATCAAAATTTCTGCGAAACCTTCACTGAAGGCAGAACTCTTCAAGGAGGAACGGGATGGAGAGGAAAAAATTAAAGAGCTTTCGGAGGTCGCGATAAAAGACATTCTTGAAATAGGGATACCATTTATGGATTTAGAAGTCAAAGAAAAGGATGAGGTATATTTGTCGATATCCATCAGGAAGGATTCAGAAGAACTTGAAAGGTGCCCATGGCGGGGGCATATCGCGATTACTGTTCCAACACCTGATTTTGAGGCTTTGATGTGGTACTGATACTCATAGAAATTGCTACAAATCCATCGGAAAAATTTGGGATATAGTATTCTCGCTCATTCTCGATCCGCCTGCGGCGGATCTGCGGGGTAGATTCATTCATTGAAAGAATTTAAATCCGCTCGAATACCATATCCCAAAATCACATGTGTAAATAATATGAGCTAATAAAATGAAGGCATTGGTTCAACGGGTTTCGTGCGCAAAAGTCGAGGTGGGTGGGAGGACTGTCGGAAAAATTGGCAGAGGGTTTCTTCTTTTTCTTGGCGTCGAAAAAGGAGATGCGAGAGAAGATGTCGAATATATCGTTAAGAAGATCACAAACCTGAGGATTTTCGAGGATGCTGACAAAAAGATGAATCTCTCCGTGCGTGATGTTAACGGAGAAATCCTTGTAATCTCGCAATTTACACTCTCCGCCGATTGCAGGAAAGGCAACCGTCCATCATTTGACAAAGCCGAAGAACCTCTAAAGGCCAAAGAAATGTATTTGAGATTCATTGACATGTTAAGAGAAAATGGTCTGAAAGTCGCCACAGGAGATTTCGGAGCCTATATGCAGGTTCATCTGACCAATGATGGCCCGGTCACGATTATCCTCGATTCAAGGAGATAAAGGAGATTTGAAGCTATTTCTTCCAGAAATGGGGAACGAAGAGTATCAAGACGGTATAGACCTCCAGCCGTCCCGTGAGCATACAGAAAATGAGGATCCATTTTCCAGCTGTAGGTAAAGAAGCAAAGTTCTCGGCAGGACCTGCTTCTCCCAGGGCAGGGCCAACATTGCACATCGCCGTGATCACGGTAGTTGTGGATGTAATGATATCTATCCCCATGGCAGCCATTCCGACTGTCGCTACCGCACATACCCCAAGAAATAGGAAAACTAGTCCCCATATACTACCCAGAATCTCTTTATCCAGAAATTTATCATCGAGCTTTACAGATGTAACGGCCCTCGGATGTATCAATTGATTCATCTCTCTGAAACCCTGTCTTATCATAAGCAAGATCCTCACCTGTTTGATTCCTCCGCCGGTCGAGCCAATCATACCGCCAAAAAACATTAATATGATCAGCAACGCCTGGGCAAGAGGAGCCCATTGTTCAAAGTCCGCTGTCGCATATCCTGTAGTTGTCATGATCGAAATTACCTGAAAGAAAGAATATCTGAACGATTCGGCGATGGATTCATAGGAAGACCTCCATATTCCCAGAGTTATGAGAAGAGTGGAGATGGCTGCTACCGTAATATAGAATCTGAACTCATCACTCGTCCACAGCTTCGAAAAACTTCCTTTAAAAACGTAAAAATAGAGTGAATAGTTAACGCCCGATAGAAGCATGAAAAAACCCGTTATGTAATCAATTGCCGCACTATCGAAATGTCCTATACTCGCGTTTTTTGTTGAGAAACCACCGGTTGCCATAGTGGTGAAGGCATGACATAATGCATCATAAAAATCCATTCCAGCTATATAGAGAAGGACAGCGTCTGCCGCGGTAAGAGATAAATAAATCAGCCATAATGCCTTGGCTGTATCAATGATGCGCGGCCGCAGCTTGTCCACGCTTATCTCGGGGACCTCTGCTCTGAAAAGCTGCATTCCGCCTGTACCCAGTAACGGAAGTATGGCAAGGGCAAAAACGATAATTCCCATCCCCCCGATCCACTGCGTCATGCTTCTCCAGAAGAGAACGCCTCTTGGCGCGGCACTTATGTCATTAAGGACAGAAGCACCGGTCGTCGTGAATCCGGCCATTGACTCAAAATAGGCGTCTGTAAAGGAAGCGAAAGTCCCGGATAGCAGAAAGGGGATGCAACTGAAGAGAGACATAATAACCCAGGCAGAAGTAACAATGACAAAAGCCTCTCTGTGTCTAACGTCTTCTCTTTCATGTCTTTTCGTTGAAACATACAGTATTAATCCCGTAGCTAATGTGATAGCGAATGACCAGATCAGGGGGAGTTTGTCCGGTTGTTCGTATATAAATGAAACAATCAGGGGAAATATCATAAAAAAAGAGATGAATGTGAGGACAACTCCTATGAAATTCAATATCAGCCTAATATTCATCTTATGTGATGAAACGTCATAGAAGGATTTTTTCTACTTCTTTGATAGACTCCCTTAGGGTAAAGATAATTAATTTATCCCCCTCCACGAGTGTATCAGAGCCTGAGGGGATGATCACGTTTTCACCTCTGATAATCGCTCCGATTACAGAAGCTTTTGGCTGCACCTGAACAAGCTTCTTTCCGGCAAGAGGCGAGGTCTTACTGATCCTACCTTCGATAATCTCTGCATTGGCCTCGGCTATTGCAGTTAAAGAGATGATGTCGCCCCTTCTTACGTACCTCAGTATTGTGCTTGCAGTAATAAGTCTCGGGCTCAGGACGGCCTGGAGGCCAAGGCTGTGAGCGAGAGTCACATAGTCTGTTTTGTTGACGACGGCTATCGTCTTTCTGGCACCGGATTTCTTCGCCAGAAGCGACACCATTATGTTCAGCTCGTCATTGTTTGACACTGCTACAAAGGCATCCATACCGCCGACGTTCTCTTCAACGAGCATCTTCTGCTCCGTTGCATCTGCATGAAGTACCAGTGCCTTCTTGAGATTCTTGCTCAAAAACTTGCATCTTTCGGCATCTTTCTCGATTATCTTGACATCAGACTTGTGTTCGATTGAAGAAGCTACATAATAACCGGTCCTTCCTCCGCCCAATAACATAACCTTCCTAACGGGTTTTGCAGGTACGCCCAGAAGAGCAAGTGTATCCTCAATATCTTCCCTTCTTATGGGCATATATATTATATCTCCTGCTTTCAATGCATCGCTGCCCGTGGGGATAACCGTTATGTCGTCTCTCACGATTATTCCTATCAGAAGCTTTTTGGGCAGAGTCGCACCGAGCCTCTGCAGTGTCTTACTGATTAAAGGGGAACCTTCCATTATCTTGTATCCCACGACCTTCACCAGACCGCCCTCAAATTCTTCCACGTCCGTCGCCGAGGGGACCTCCAGGAGTCTTACGACTGCTTTTGCGATCTCGAGCTCAGGGTTGATGGCAGGATCAATATCGAGATTCTCAGGGCCGAGGAGTTTTTCATTGCGAAAATACTCAGGATTCCTGATGCGGGCGATCTTTCTCGGGATACCAAACATTGCCTTTGCGAGCAGACAGGCGATCATATTTGTCTCGTCTCTGTCAGTTACCGCCAGGAGAATGTCGGCCTTGTCTGCCTCAGCCTCTTTAAGAGTTGACGGGTTACCCCCCTCACCTTCGATGACAGCTACATCGATCTCTTCTGCAATACGTCTCAGTTTATCTCTGTCCTTATCTACGACAACTACATCTAGGGGCTCAAGAGAAAGGAATTTAGCTATTTGATATCCTACTTCACCCGCTCCGACGATAATAACTCGCATCGCAAATTATATCACAATTGGATCAGTTTCGATGGCTTGTCAACTGCGTGCGGCAATAGGTAAAATTTCAATCATGATGTTTTTCAGGTCAATGACGCTCAACGTGTCATTGAAACAGAGTTCGCTATGAATTTACTCGAACAAAAAATTATAGAAAAAATTGAAAGGGAAGGCCCTATTACTTTTGAGACATTTATGGAGATGGCGTTGTATGAACCGGGGCTCGGCTATTATGCGTCCGAAAATACAAAGATTGGTAAGCCGGGCGATTTCTACACCAGTCATCATGTTCATCCCGTTTTCGGAGTGATGATGGGCCGTCAAATTCATGAAATGTGGGAGATCATGGGAAGACCTTCAGATTTTTTCATTGTTGAACCCGGTGCAGGCCAAGGATACATGTGCCTGGATATCATGAGCTATTTCGTCAAAAAGCGTATTTCAAGTTCTTTTACATATGCAATAGTTGAAAGAAATCCCTTTCTACAAAAGAAACAGATGAATTTACTCAGGGAGTACGAAGACAGGGTAAAGTGGGTACCGGATCTGCAAAAGCTGCGGAATATTAAGGGCTGTGTTATATCGAATGAACTTCTGGATTCCTTTCCCGTTCATATTGTCATAATGGAAGATGACCTCAAAGAGGTTTATGTGACCCACGATGACCAAAAATTAGTCGAAATAAAGGGACATCCGACTACTGAAGCCTTATTCAGATATCTTGATGAATTTAATCTGGGACTACCAAGAGGATACAGGACAGAGATCAACCTGAAGATAAGAGACTGGCTCAAAATGGTCAACGAGACCCTTTCTGAGGGATTTATCATGACTATCGATTATGGATATCCCGCCAGGGAATATTATGCCGAGGAAAGAAACAGGGGAACACTTCTTTGCTATTACAGGCATCAAGTGAGCGAAGACCCCTACCAGAATATTGGTGCACAGGACATTACTGCCCATGTCAATTTTTCTTCTCTTAAGAAATGGGGAGAAGAAGCCGGTTTTCAGACTCTTGGGTTTTGTCAGCAAGGCGCCTTCCTTGTTTCTCTGGGGATTGACGAGGTAATCAAGGAACTTGCCGGGAATCACAATGACTATCTTTTCGAGGTTGCAAAAATCAAAAGATTGATCATGCCCGGAACGTTCGGGGAGACGCACAAGGTGATGATTCAGTGTAAAGGGATCGAGACCCCTGAGCTAAGAGGATTTTCGATAAGGAACCAGAAAGACGGGCTCTGAACCTCTGTTTCGAAAATTTCAGTTTTAATTCAAAGAAAATTTCTTACGCTTACTGGATGCCTTTAATTTCTTCAGAAGGCATAATTCCTTATCGTGGCGAAGCGATTCTATTAAGTCCTGATGCAATTGAGTAATGCCAGCCCTGCATAAAGCGCATATGCCTCCTTCGAACGTCTTCAGCCCACAGATCATACATTTACCAGAGCCCATAATGATTTACTAAAATCCTTTCTTTGTCCAAGTTTATTGAATCCTACATAATTAGTGCTTGTCCATATACTATGCTTAAATAATCTGCCATTCCCCGACTCGATCGGTCTACGACTCGTAGAGAGCATCCATGGTTCGACAAGCTCGCCATGACAAGTCACCCTGAGCCTGTCAAGGGTGGATTGTCCAGTCCCTCCAAAAAGACGGCGGGCAAGCAAACCGGATGACATATAAGCCGACTAGGATCATTACATTTGCATCAATTAATTTTTAAGGATACCACTCAGGAAGTCACAGATTGGTCACAGATTGTAAATGAACTACTCCTGCAGGCATAGGATAAGGGTGAGGGATAAACAATTCCCAAATCCAGCGACAAAAAACTGTCATTGCAAGTGAAACGAAGCAATCTCGTCTCTTGTAGTGAGATTGCCACCCCGCCTCAGGCGGATGGCAATGACTTTACATATAAGTCATTATTATTGTTATCGCTGGATTTGGGTATTATTGGGATTGCCAATATTCTTTTAATCTCTGCATGCTTTTAGCGACTCCTTCGGCAGAATGAACCTCGATAGTATAAACAATATTTTTTTCTTTCAGAGATAAAAAAAGGGTCTTGAAATCGAATGAGCCATCTCCGATGGCAAAATGGTCGTCAAAGGTCCTGTTGTTATCATGGAGATGCAGCTCCATTATATAAGGCTTAAGCTGCCTCAACCACTCATCAAGAGGTTCCCTTGAAAATAGATTGAAATGTCCTGTATCGAAACAGATGCCGAACCGCCCGGAGTTTATCTCCCCCATAAGCATCCTGAGGTTCCCCGGCTCATCTTCAAAAACATTTTCTATCGCTATTTTAACGTCTATCTCCCTTGCGCTTTGAACAAAGGGAAGCCATGTCTTCAGACTCCCCTCAAGCCAGATGTCAACACGGTATGCATATTTCCATTTCTCATAGCCTGAGTGAAAAACGATAACCTTTGGTCTCAGAATTCCTGCAATATCGAAGACTTGCGAAAACCTTTCGACAGTAATAGCCCTGACCTTCGAGTCGACTGCACCGGGAGAAAGATCCATGTACGGGGCATGAATGGTAAGAGAGGGGTCATAGTCAAGCCTTTCTTTAAGTCTGTGAATATGCGAGTCATTCAGTGTATCAAGGAGATATGAAGAGAAAAAGATTTCCAGATTAAGACGGTTTTCTCTTATAAAATGGAGATGCTCCTCGATCCTCTCATACGGAATGTGGACATGAGGATTTATCATTAATTTTTTGCTGCAGTTTCTGTCTTTGCCTCTTTTTTTGTATCAGATTTGCCTTTTTCTTTCTCTTCCGCCCTCTTTCTCTCAGCCCGGGCATAGTCAGTAACATACCAGCCTGTTCCCTTGAGGACAAAAGAAGTCTGGGAGATTAACTTATGCATATAACCACCACATTCCGGGCAGGTCCGCAATGGCTCCTCGTTGAATTTCTGCAACACCTCACACTGCTTACCACAATTCGTGCATTCATATTCGTAAATGGGCATTATCCGAACACCTCCATAAAAAATCGAAAAATCGTTTTATTATACCACTTAAAGCCTGTTTAAAAACTAAAAATTAAATTATGCGTCATATATATATCATTCTCCGACTTGCTTGCCCGCCGTCTTTTTGGAGGGATCGGGGAATCCATGGTTCGACAAGCTCACCATGACAATAGTCACCCTGAGCCTGTCGAAGTGTGGATTGTCCGGTCATCCGCTCCAGGCGGACGGACAATGACAAAATCGGGATTTTAGAGGCAAATTCCGTCTTAATCCAATTCCAAGAATCTCTTCACAGGCTTTGAGAGAGAAAAAATTCTCTGGTGGGTTTCGGGATTGTAGTAGCTCAGATCCTCCAGTTTCCTCGCCAACAGTCTCTTTTTCACAAGACCCGGAGATAAGCCGTCAGGCGCATACTCGAGGGAGCCGATTGCAAATCCCCATAGCGTACCAAAACTTGGGATATATTCATAATAGAACGCATACTTCGGAAAGATTCTTCCGAGAGCTTTCACCACCCTGCTGCACACCCCTTCATATCCGGGATAGTCAACATTTGTAGCGTGAGTGACGAATATGCCGTCATGTTTCAACACTTTTCTGACCATTGAATAGAATCTTTCTGTATAGATTCGCACGGCCGGCCCTTCTTCAAGAGGATCACTGATATCAGCAATGACCACGTCATACTGCGCATTTGTTTTCCTGATGAAATCATATGCGTCGGCAATAAACAGTTTGACCCTTGGGTCATTGAACGAATTCAGATGCCACGTTTCAAGATGTTTCCGGCAGATATCGACAAATTCTCCGTCTATATCTATCATAAAGACATGCTTTACGGAAGGATGCTTCAGAACTTCCCGCAAGGTCGCTCCTTCTCCTCCGCCCAGGATCAAAATATTTTCGGGCCGAAGATGCATAATCATTGAAGGATGTACCAGTGCCTCATGATAAATAAATTCATCTTTCTCGGCAGACTGAATTTTGCCATCAAGAATGATCATACGTCCGAAAGCATAGGTGTCGAAGATTTCCACTTTCTGAAACCGGGTTTTTTTCGATAACAAGAGTCCTTTTGTCTTGTGGCAAATCCATCGATTTTCGCTGTCTTTGTCAATAAACCATTGTTTCTTTTTCATAAAAACTTCAGCCGGGATTCTCACCACATCAGCTTTCTCTGCATGAGTTTTTCATAAAATCCCTTTGGCACAAAGGCCTGCTGATGAATCTCCTCGCTATAGAATTTAGTATTTATTTCAGTCTTCTGCCTGACTTCCCTCGGGGAATTTTTTTTCGATGCCACCGCAAAAGCCCACCAATTACCCGGATATGTCGCTATCGCTGTAGCATAAAGATCGACCACGGGGAATACCTTTCTTAGCAGTTCCTGTATCTCGATCACCATATCTTTGTGAAAATGCAGTGATTCGGTATGGGTGACGAATATGCCTTCATCACTCAGGCAGTCTTTCACAGAGTTGAAAAAGTCTATCGTAAAAAGACTCCTCGCGAATCCGATTATATCAGTCGAATCAATGATAATGACATCGATATCAGCAGTTTTTCTCTTTGCCACAAACTCAGCGCCGTCCATTATCTTAATTTCCACTCGAGGATCGTCTGCTCCCGAGGCAACGGCAGGGAAAAATTTTCTTGAGACATTAATCACTTCTTCATCAATCTCAACGAAGTAGATTTTCTCGACGGACTTATGCTTCAAGACCTCCCTAACCGCTCCGCCGTCTCCTCCGCCAATGACAACAACCCTCCTGGGATTCGGATGGGCATGCATCGCAACATGCGTAAGCATCTCGTGATAGAAGAACTCGTCTCTCTCGGTCAGCTGAACGACGTCATCGAGAATGAGCATTCTGCCAAAATAGGGATTTCTTATCACCATAATCTCCTGAAATTTGCTCTTACCCTTGAACAGTATTTCCTCCACATCATATGAATACTCGACCGGAGCATAAGGTGCTCTTTCAAAAAATTTGACCATCTGCCATCCTTTCTTATATTAAAATTGTCTTAGGAATCGAAAAGCCGTTAAATTCTGAAGCATAAGATACGGTATATGCGCCCCCAGAGCATATCAGAATGAGATTTCCTATGTCCGGCTCCGGAAGTGCAACATTCTTATCTATTACATCAAAACTATCACAACTTGGACCTGCCACTGTCCATCGTTTCTTATATCTTGTCTGCCTCGTGCTTTCAGTTATGTAACTGTACTTTATTCCTCCCACGCTCTCCATCAATCCATTAAAAATGCCTATGTCTATATAAAGCCAGTCTTCATCCGCCCTTTTTGCCTTGCCGATCACTGATGCCACGAGTATCCCGGCGTCTCCAACTATAGCCCTCCCGGGTTCTATATAGATTTTGGTATCTTCAGAGAATCTTTCACTGATGAGATGGCTCACCGTCTTTTCTATCGTCTCGACACTTATTACACTTTTCGTGTACCTAATGGGATAGCCTCCGCCGATATTCAGGAGATTTAGGCGTAACCCGCTCTTCTCTGCAAGCTGCCACAGAGCCTTCGTCTTGTCAAGGGCGATATTCCAGTTATAAAGATTTGTACACTGTGAGCCGACATGAAAAGTAACGCCGACAGGATTGAGATTCTTCTCTTTTGCGTAACACAGCATCTCGAGGGCATCTTCGATTTCAACTCCAAATTTTTTGCTCAAAGGCCACTCGCTCCCTTCATTCGGCACGGAAAGCCTTATGTACACATTGCACCGGGGGATTATCTTTGCCAGCTTTTCCACTTCTTCAAAAGAATCAAAAGAGAAATAGTTGATTCCGTAAGAGGCGGCCATTTTTAGAAACTTCAAAGACTTCACAGGATTGCTCGATATAATCCTATCCGGTTCGACGCCAAGAGACGACAATGCATCCAGTTCGCCCTCTGAAGAAATTTCAAAACCTACTTTGAGATTATTAAGGAATCTCAGTATCTCGATGTCAGGGTTAGCCTTAACTGCATAGAATACTTCTGAGTTCATAATATGACTGCCGATCATACGGGCCTTTTCTTTCATCTTCTCTTTGTCCACAAGGAGAAAGGGTGTTTCAACATCTTTCTTATCAAGATAGTTTAACGTTTTAAAAAGCGTTGCCTCAGGAACTAAATGTGCCTGGGTTCTGTCAATCTTAAATGATCTCAGCATAGTTTTTTCTCAAAAATGCATGCTTGGTCGAATTTTCTATTTAAAGATATTTAAGAAATTTTTTCAATAAAAGGCGGGCTAATGACCTTTTCTTGCTTTCAGGAGCTTTTTTGCAGTAATCCGGACGCCTTCCGTCACATTTTTATTCCGTTCGAGAACTGCGAGGTCTTTTGTTTTCAGCTCACTCACGAGGCTCACAGCGATCCCTGCCGGGGTCTTGGGATTTGTTACGAGAGCAAGAACTATACTGTAATTTTTCATCCATTCCCTCTTCTTTGTGATCTTTCTCAGGGCTTCATCAGATACGGAACGCGACCGGGCGAGCACCTCGATTTCTGTTTCGGTAATCTTCGGGTTTTCGAGAACGGTCAGAGACACCTCTTTATTTGGATCCCTCAAAAGAATCGACCTAACTTCCTTTCCTCCCCTGAGAGCGAGGAGTATCTTTTCCGAAACACCCAGTCTCTGGATCTTTTGCAGCATGGACTGGGACCGTTCTTCCGGATGTTTTTCGTATTTAACTTTTTCGGACTTCATCGCGGGAACAGGCATATTCAATGACTCTGCTATCTTCTGCCTGACTCCGTCAGGCGTTTCGGGAAATTGAAGAAGAAATGAAAGTATCTCTGGTCTGTGAGAATTCAGGTCAACTATGTTTTCAAAAATGGAGCAATCGCTGGCTTCATCTATAAGTAACTCAATCAAATCTTTTGAGGCAGTCGAAAGATCAATCCCTATTAAAAATCTTTCCTCGTTCATCGGAACTCCTTTTCATATAGAGAAAATATTCAATGTTACCTCTTTGACCGGGGAGAGGACTTCGAAAAATACCGGCTGTTTTCAGGCCTGCTCTCTCACATGAATCCTGAACCCTTTTGACCGCGGAAAGTCTCTTTTGTTCTTCCCTGACAATACCGCCCTTTCCGACCTCGCCTTTGCCCACCTCGAACTGCGGTTTTATAAGTGAGAGTATTTTACTTTTCTCATTGAGAAACTTAATCACCACCGGAATTACTTTTGACAGAGAAATAAAAGAGACATCTATTGTGGCCATATCGATATTGTGAAAGAGCAGATCTTTAAATTCTTCTCTTTTGAACTTGTCTTTCTGCTCCTCTACTAACCTGTCAAGGTATCTCACATTCGTCCTTTCCATGAGCACAACCCTCGGGTCTTTTCTTAATATCCAGTCAAGCTGCCCGTAGCCCACGTCGATACAATATACTTTTCTCGCTCCTCTTTTTAATAAGCAGTCCGTAAATCCACCTGTCGATGACCCTACATCAATAATAACCAGATCCCTGACATCGATAGTAAAGAAATCTAAAGCGGCTTCGAGCTTCAGACCGCCTCTGCTTACGTAAGGTATTTCCTTTTCAATGATAAATATGCCGGAAGACTCGTTCACCAGGGTGCCGGGCTTTGTAATTTTCCGCCTATCAACAATGACTTTACCCTCCATTATCAGGGCCCGTGCCAGCTCCCTACTTTTTACAAGCCCGCGCGAGACAAGAATTTTATCTAACCTTTCCCTCAAAAGTTGTATGTTGGTTCTCTCAGCATAGAAAGAACAGCATTATAAATCCCTTCTTCGTCGAGCCCGTATATTTTTCTCAATTCATCCTGCCCGCCCTGTTCAATAAAAACATCAGGGATGCCCAGCCTCCTGAGACGGACATGAGGGATTTCAATTCTGTTCAAAAATTCGAGCACTGCGCTTCCGAACCCTCCTTCAAGGGTGTTTTCCTCAATAGTTATTATCCTTGGAATTGTCAATGCAACGTTCTTTATCATCTTTTTATCCAGAGGTTTAACAAATCTCGCATTGATGACCATTACAGATATACCCTCTTTTTCCAATCTCCGCGCGACAGTCAAAGCCGCACTCACCGTATTTCCAATGCCAATAAGGGCTATATCCTTGCCCGCGTTGACCATTTCTGCTTCTCCCATCTTGAAAGTAACCGGCAGATGTCCGTTTTCGACCGGGTTCGCCTTACTCCTTGGATACCGGATTGCGACAGGCCCGTCATGATTTAAAGCAAGCTCAAGCATAACCTTCATTTCATTGGCGTCTTTTGGAGACATTACAACCATATTCGGAATATGTCTTAAATAAGATATGTCAAATATACCGTTGTGGGTGGGGCCGTCTTCTCCGACAATTCCCGCCCTGTCAATAGCGAATACAACATGAAGGTTCTGCAGGCAGACATCATGGACGATCTCATCATATGCCCTCTGAAGAAATGTGGAATAGATTGCAACAACAGGTTTTAATCCCTGTGTTGCAAGCCCTGCGGCAAATGTCACAGCATGTTGCTCTGCAATCCCAACATCATAAAACCTGTCAGGATATATCCTTGCAAAATTCTCAAGGCCCGTGCCCTCTTTCATCGCTGCCGAAATAGCTATTATCCTGTCATCCTTTGCTGCCAGTTCAATGAGATTATCTCCGAATATTTCACTGTAAGTTATGGCGGTTCCGTTTAAGGGCAATCCTGTTTCGATCTTAAAAGGCCCTATTCCGTGAAACAGCGAAGGGTTTTTTTCTGAAAATTCGTATCCCTTGCCTTTTTGAGTTATCACGTGTATGAGGACAGGAGATGATGATACCTTTATTCTTCTCAAAGTATCTATTAAAAGGTCTATATTGTGCCCATCAATTGGACCTACATAGTTGAATCCGAGTTCCTCAAAAAGTATTCCGGGAAGAAAAATCCCCTTGAACATTTCTTCAGTCTTCTGAGCTATCTTTGCCGCAGCCCCTCCTAATTTGGGAATCCCCTGCAGGAAAGACCTGGTATCTCTTTTGAATTTCTGATACAGATCACCTGTTAGAATCCTGTTTAAATACGCTGAAAGAGCGCCAACGTTCGGTGATATAGACATTTCGTTATCATTCAGGATAACTATGAGATCCTTCTTCAGATCACCGGCATTGTTTAATCCTTCAAGGGCAAGCCCGGCGGACATTGCACCGTCACCGATAACCGCAACCACCTTGAAATCTTCTTTATTTTTAGCCCGTCCCTCTATAATTCCTAATGCCGCAGATATGGATGTTGAGCTGTGTCCGGTACCGAAAGCATCATGTTCACTTTCGCTTCTTCGTGGAAACCCGGCGATGCCCATGTATTTTCTTAGACTTGTAAATCTTTCGTGCCTTCCGGTCAAGAGTTTATGTGCATATGATTGGTGCCCAACATCCCAGATTATTTTATCCACAGGAGAATTGAATACATAATGTAAAGCAATTGTAAGTTCGACCACTCCCAGATTCGACGCTAAATGACCTCCGTTCTTCGAGACCCTGTGAACTATTGTATTTCGTATTTCTTCGGCCAGTTTCTTTAATTCCGGCATGGAGACTTTTTTCAAATCCGCCGGCGATTTTATATGCTCAAGATACATCAAGCCCTCCTCTCCATCAAATAAACAGCAATTTCCCTAAGTACGACTGCCTCATCAGAAAATATATGGAGTGCCTCAATTGCAGCTGCTATCAGTTCTTCCGCCTTTATTCTCGCTTCTTTTGCACCCATCACGAAGGGATACGTCATCTTCCTCCTGCTCCTGTCCGCCCCCGCTGGTTTTCCAATTTCCTCTGTCGTTCCTTCAATATCAAGGATGTCGTCGATAATCTGGAAAGCCAATCCCACGTTCTCGCCGTATCTTG
The DNA here is from genome assembly GCA_040757455.1 of Nitrospirota bacterium. Taxonomy (GTDB): domain Bacteria; phylum Nitrospirota; class Thermodesulfovibrionia; order Thermodesulfovibrionales; family SM23-35; genus Kmv42. The sequence goes on along the minus strand of JBFLXE010000010.1, from coordinate 10,236 downwards.
TCAGTGCCTCCATTTTTTCTTTAGTTGAATCTGCAAGTATAGCTCCCATCCGTACGGATGCCGTTATTAGTGCGGCTGTTTTGTGCAGATGAATGAAACTCACGATATCTCTGTCAGGCTCCTTGTTTTCTGAAAGAATGTCTAATGCCTGGCCTCCCACCATTCCTGATGCGCCCGCTGACAGAGCAACATCCCGAATAACCCTCAGTACCGACGATTGCAATACTGGTGATACAACCTGCTTATCAGGCGAGGATAATCCCTTCATCCCCCCTTCAGCAAGGGGAGGCAAGGATGGATTTGTGCTCGTCATCATATGAAAGGCTTCTGTAAGAAGCGCGTCTCCCGCCAGTATCGCCATTGCTTCCCCGAAAACTTTGTGATTTGTGGGTTTGCCGCGTCGCAACTCATCGTTGTCCATTGCCGGCAGGTCATCATGTATTAGAGAATATGTGTGTATGAGCTCAAGTGCTGTGGCTTGAGGAAGAATGTTCCTCGAATCACCTCCGCAGGCCTCATATGAAGCTAATGCGAGTATCGGTCTTATCCTTTTGCCACCTGCAAATAAAGAATATTTCATGGCATCGTGAAGGACAGAAGTGGAAAATGGTATTTCGAAATAGGATTTGAGATAAGAGTCGATAAGCTCACGTTTTTCTTTTAAGTACGCATTAATATCCATTGATATTTAAACCTTTAAAGCCTCATCCTGATCTTTATAAAATCTCTTTCGTCATATAGCAACCTCATAAACCTTTGCATCCTCTGATAATTTTTCTTTCGAAGGTCTTAAATAAAGTTCAATGGCCTCCATGATATTCTGACGAGCTTCTTCTTCAGTCTTTCCATACGTTACACAGCCCGGCAATTCAGGACAATAAGCAACATAAACATCCTCATCCGGTTCTATAACAGTTCTAAGTTTCATAAGACTTGCCTCCTTTTACCCAATATTAACAGTCTCGTAATAATTGCAACAATGTTCACTATGTGACTGTCATTCCCTGTCCGCCTCAGACGGATGACTGAGGAATTCAGAAAATTTTCTACTCCCACTCTATCGTACTCGGTGGTTTTGAGCTTATATCATAAACTACTCTGTTGACACCTTTCACCTCATTGATGATCCTGTTAGATATTTTACCAAGCACGCTGTAAGGTATTCTTGCCCAGTCTGCGGTCATCCCATCCAGGCTATTCACTGCCCTAACAGCAATGACGTTTTCATATGTCCTCTCGTCTCCCATTATCCCAACACTTTTCACAGGCAGAAGCACTGCGAAGGACTGCCAGAGCCTTGTATAGAGGCCCGCACTTTTTATCTCCTCCAGAACAATGGCATCAGCTCTTCTCAGGATATCGCATCTTTCTCTTGTGACCTCTCCGATAACCCTTATAGCTAAACCAGGGCCGGGAAAAGGATGGCGGTTGATTATCTCTTCAGGAAGGTTAAGCTCTCTGCCAAGTTTACGAACTTCGTCCTTGAATAGCTCTCTGAGGGGCTCAATTAATTTCAATTTCATTCTTTTCAGAAGTCCGCCTACGTTGTGGTGGCTCTTTATTGTCGCTGACGGACCTTTGAATGGAAGGCTTTCTATAACATCCGGATACAATGTGCCCTGAGCGAGAAATTCGACTCCTCTGATCTTTCTCGCTTCTTCTTCAAAAACCTTGATGAACTCGTTGCCGATAATCTTCCTCTTTTTTTCGGGATCGATTACACCTCTCAATTTTCTTAAGAATCTTTCCGAGGCATCGACGAAGTCTATATTCATGTGGAAATACTTGCGCAGAGTCTCTTCAACTCTTCTCGCCTCTCCTGTCCTCAGTACCCCGTTATCCACAAAAATGCATATCAGCTGATTACCAATACCTCGGTGAACAAGTGCAGCTGTCACAGTCGAATCCACGCCACCGCTTATTCCGCAGACAACCTTTTTGTTCCCGACCTTCTCTTTAATCTCCCCTGTGGCGGTCTCCACGAAAGACTTCATTGTCCATAGTGGCTTGCACCCGCATATCTTAAACAGAAAGTTTCTTAGGATTTTTGAGCCCAAAGGCGTATGCACGACTTCAGGATGAAACTGGAGGGCATAAAATCTTTTCCTCTTATTCGCCATGGCTGCGATAGGGGAATTAACGGTATATGCCAGGGCTTTGAATTGGGGCGGGCAGAACTCAATTCTATCACCATGACTCATCCAGACAGTGGTCTTTGACGGTATATTCTCGAAAATTTCTGTTCGGTCTCTTATGATCAGCTCGGCCTTGCCGTATTCCCTCTTCTGAGCCTTTGCAACTCTGCCCCCAAGGCAATAGGCCATAAGTTGCATACCATAGCATATGCCGAGAATAGGTACGCTGAGAGTGAATATATCTGGATCAGGGATAGGAGCGCACCGGTCATACACACTCGAGGGACTACCCGAAAAGACTATCCCATTGGGTTTAAAACTGATTATTTTTTCGATTGGTGAGTTGTATGGATATATCTCGGAATAGACTTTACTTTCTCTTACACGTCTCGCAATCAGTTGCGTGTACTGCGAGCCGAAGTCAAGAACTAATATTTTATTGTCGTTGGCCATTGGTCATTGGTCACTGTCATGGGTTCATTTGTCATTACTTCATTTTAATGACTTTTGACTGATGACTAATGACTGTCATCGCTACCATTCAGGCCTGTAATTCGGGGCTTCCTTAGTCACAATAACATCGTGAACATGGCTTTCTCTCAGACCAGCGCTCGTTATCATTATAAATTTAGCCTTTTTCCTCAATTCTTCGAGATTTTTGCAGCCACAATAACCCATGCCAGAGCGCAAACCGCCTGTCAACTGGTGAATGCTGTGAGAAAGAGGCCCTTTGTACGGAACCCTGCCTTCAACTCCCTCAGGCACGAGCTTTGTCGATTTAACACCTGTCTGTCCATATCTATCCTTTGAGCCTTGCTCCATGGCACCGATTGATCCCATTCCTCTGTATACTTTGTAACTTCTGCCCTGAAGAAGAACTAATTCCCCCGGGGATTCATCAGTACCCGCAAAAAGGCTTCCTATCATCACGGAATGCGCCCCCGCGGCTATAGCCTTCGTAATATCTCCTGAGTACTTTATGCCTCCGTCTGCAATTATGGGAACTTTATATCTCCGCGCCACAGCGTAGCAGTTTCTAATGGCAGTAATCTGAGGCACTCCGGTACCTGCTATTATCCTCGTTGTACATATGGACCCGGGACCAATACCAACCTTTATTCCGTCAGCGCCTCCCTTGATAAGATCCAGCGCTGCCTCCGCAGTCGCTATATTACCGGCTATCACATCAACTCCAAATTTCTTCTTTAACGTTCTCAGCATATTGAGGACAGCGGAGGTGTGGCCATGTGCGGTGTCGATCACGATCACATCTACTCCGGCTTTCACAAGCAGTTCTGCCCGTTCCATCGACGTCTTGTCAGTACCAATAGCCGCACCAACGCGAAGTCGGCCTACTTCATCCTTACACGCATTGGGATACTTTTTCCTCTTTTCAATGTCTTTGATGGTAATTAGTCCCTTCAGATTGTTTTCGTTATCCACAATGGGAAGCTTTTCTATTTTGTATTTGTGAAGAATCCTCATTGCCTTATCCAGTGTAGTGCCAACTGGAGCTGTTATAAGCCTTTCCTTCGTCATCACCCTCGAGACCTTCTTAGTGAACTGCGTCTCGAAGCGAAGGTCTCTGTTCGTGATAATGCCTATTAATTTCCCCTTTTCGGTGACAGGGATACCCGATATCCGGTATCTTTGCATAAGAGACATCGCCTCGGATATCGGAGCATCCGGGGGGATAGTTATCGGATCCAGGATCATCCCGCTTTCAGACTTCTTTACCTTATCCACCTCCGACCTCTGCCTCTCCGGGCTCATGGCTCTGTGCATAATGCCGATACCACCTTCCCGGGCCACAGCTATCGCAAGGTCGGATTCGGTCACAGTATCCATCGCGGCACTGACAATGGGAATGTTAATTTTTATATTCCGGGTGAGTAAGGCTGTTAGATCAGCCTCTCTCGGTAGAACGTCAGACTTTGCGGGGACGAGAAGCACGTCATCGTAAGTCAGCCCGCTGACTAATTTATTATCAAACATATCATCCTTTTCCCTTTTCAAGGTTAACTTAAAGTTTAACATTTTGGCATAATCTAAGGCAATTGGCCAAAGTCGGCCAGGCATAGACAATCCTGTTGATATGAATTTATAATTATAAATCTCATAGAAATGAATAATCTTTTTCGGAAAGGAGCATACATGAAATTCTTGATATTACCGGTTCTTTGTATAATGCTGTCGGCAATCACTGCCGATGCTGGTGAAAAACTCGAGCTAAAGGACAAAAGGGATAGGGTCAGTTACAGTATAGGCGCGAATATCGCTACTACCCTGAAAAACCAGTCCATCGACGTCAATCTCGAAGCTCTTCTGCAGGGAATCAAAGATACGCTTATGGGTGATAAAACATTAATGTCTCAGGATGAGATGGATGAGACTTTAAAAATATTTCAGGGGGAGATGTCTGCAAGAAAATCAGATCAGCTAAAGGAAGTTGCGGAGAAGAATAAAAAGGAAGGAGAAGCTTTCCTCGCGGAAAACAAGACAAAGGAAGGGATAGTAACCCTACCAAGTGGTCTGCAATATAAGGTTCTATCTGAAGGTACAGGCGAATCACCTACGGCGAATGATACCGTAAGTATTAATTATCAGGGAAGCCTGATTGACGGTACTGAATTCGACAGTTCCTTTAAACGCGGGCACCCGGCGGTTCTCCGCGTAAATGGTGTGATTCCCGGCTTGTCAGAGGCTTTGCAATTGATGAAGGTGGGTTCAAGATGGCGGATATTCATCCCTTCAGAACTTGCTTATGGAGAACGTGGAGTGGGCCGCACCATTGGTCCCAACCAAACCCTCATTTTTGAAGTGGAGTTGATATCCTTCGAGAAGGGCATGAAATTTCATACTGACGAGATGTTCCCACGATAATTTGCTCCTCATCGGATTCAGAAAAGTGATGAAATCTTTTCTTAAAAATGCTCTTCCTTTAATCTTTTTCGCATTAATAGCAGTTTCGTGCGCGCGTGAACCGGAAATAGAGAACCCTGACAACATCGGAGTGGGTTCTCTCGCAGATGCAAAGAGATTGCTTCCTTTGCTCGCTTCAGACAGCGCTTCCGGTGATATAAGCGGCTTGATATTTAACGGACTCACGAAATATGACAGAAACATAAAGATTATAGGTGATCTTGCAGAATCGTGGTCGGTTTCCCGGGACGGTCTCCAGATAATCTTTCATCTGAGAAAAGGAGTCTTGTGGCATGATGGAGCGGAATTCACTGCCGACGATGTCGTTTTCACTTATAAAACCGTTATAAACCCGCATGTTCCTACACCTTACAGCAGCATTTACGGTCCCGTAGAAAGAGTTGAAGCTCTTGACGACTATACGGTGAAAGTACTCTATAAGGAACCTTATGCGCCTGCACTCGAATCATGGTCGATGGGAATCATTCCGAAACATATTCTTGAAGGCAAAGACATAACACAGGAAGTCTACAGCAGAAATCCTATAGGCACGGGTCCATATAAATTAGAAGAATGGGTGACCGGTCAAAAAATAGTGCTGAAGGTTTTTAACAGCTATTTTGAGGGCAGGCCCAATATCGGTAAGTACATCGCCAGGGTTATTCCTGATACGGCAACGATGTTTCTGGAGCTGAAATTTGGCGGTATAGACTTCATGGGTTTAACACCACCTCAATACAAACTTCAGGCTAATACAGAATTTTTTAACAGATATTTCCAGAAATTCCGGTATCCCTCTTTTGGGTATACTTACCTTGGTTATAACCTCCTCGATAAGAGATTTGCGGATAAGAGAGTGCGACTGGCTATATCTCAAGCGATCAATAAGAAAGATATTATTGCCGGTGTCCTTCTTGGATATGGAACGCCGTGCACCGGGCCCTTTCCTCCTGAATCGTGGGCTTACAATCCCGATGTGAAGGACATAGAATATGACCCTCACGGTGCAATCAGACTTCTACAAGAGGCGGGATGGAGAAAGGGAAAGAGCGGACTCCTTGAAAAGAATGGCGAACCTTTCATTTTTTCTGTACTCGTAAACCAGGGCAATGAGGCCAGGCTCAAAACAGCACAGATAATAAAGGAAAACCTTGAAAAAATCGGCATAGAGGTTAACATAAAAGTGCTTGAATGGCAGACATTGCTTCACGAATTCATAGACAAGAAGAGATTTGAGGCGGTAATTCTGGGATGGGCTTTGTCCAGGGATCCAGATATTTATGATATCTGGCATTCCTCAAAGGTGAAAGAAGGAGAATTCAATTTTATATCATACAGAAATGATGAAGTGGACAAACTTCTGCTGGAAGGCAGGCGTACATTCGATTTTGAAAGAAGAAAAAAGATTTATCAGAGAATTCATCAGATACTCTCTGATGACCAGCCCTGCACTTTTCTCTACGTTCCTGACGCGCTGCCTGTTCTTCACAAAAGATTTAAAGGCATTGAAAAAGCGCCAATCGGAATATGGTACGATTTTATCCATTGGCGCGTGCCGAAGAACCGGATTGACTGGTACCGATAGAGATTGCCATGTTCATTGAAATGGGTTTTTGTATCCCGGATTAAAAACGTGCTAAACTTTTTGTGTGCCGATAATTCAGGTCATAAATTTGGTAAAGAGATTCGGTGCCGTCACTGCTGTTGATGATATTACCTTTGACGTCGAAGCGGGTACGATCTTCGGGTTTCTTGGACCTAATGGAGCGGGCAAGACAACCACAATAAACATTCTCTGCACACTTCTTTCACCAACATCTGGCAAAGCCCTAGTCGCCGGATACGACTGCGTCAGTGAACCCGCCAGGGTAAGAAAAAATATAGGCATAGTTTTTCAGGATACAACCCTCGATAAGGACCTCACGGCTTATGAAAATCTTATTTTTCATGCCTATCTCTATAGTGTTCCGAAGGAAGCAATGCGTGAACGCGTTCATGATGTCCTGAGATTTGTTGGCCTATATGAGAGGAAAGACGATCTGGTCAAAAAATTTTCCGGAGGAATGAAGAGAAGACTTGAAGTCGCGCGCGGTCTGATACATAGACCTCGGGTCCTTTTCCTTGATGAACCGACACTTGGTCTTGATCCTCAAAGCAGGATCAACCTGTGGGAATTTATTACGGAGTTGCCCGGAAAACATGATGTTACTGTCTTCATGACAACCCATTATATGGAGGAAGCTGAAGTATGCGACAAAATAGCCATCATAGATAACGGAAAAATAATAGCCATGGGCACCCCTGACCAATTAAAGAAGATCGTCGGTGGAGATGTAGTTTATATGAGGACTGATGATAACGTGATGGCCAGAAAAGAAATACAGAAAAGTCTCGGTCTTGAAGTTTTCGAAAAGGAAGGAGAACTTTATATGACCTGTCCCATCGGTGATACCTGCATCCCTGAGATGATCAGAATGCTGGGGGAAAAGGTCCGATCAGTGAGATTGCAAAGACCTACCCTTAACGACGTTTTCTTGAGACTCACCGGAAAGGCGATCAGAGAAGATACAGGAGAAGAAGACACTGTCAAAGAACATGTGCGTGCATACAGGAGAAAACACTAATGCGATACCCAACAACCAAATTATAATTACCGGTTAAATTCCAATTAGAAAATTTTTAGAACATATCCGATTTTGTTTTTTTGGCTATTATTTGATTGTTGGAACTTGATTGTGGGAATTTAGAATATATGGAATTCAACGCAATTTATGTCATAGTCGCCAGAGAGCTGAAGAAATTTATCAGGGAGAGGAGTCGTCTCTTTTCGGCAATCGCCAGGCCACTTCTCTGGCTGTTTATTGTGGGATCGGGAATATCCAGACTCGTGCCGCGCGAAACAGAGATACCTTATACGCAGTTCATATTTCCGGGAATAATCGGTATGACAATCCTCTTTAGCTCGATGTTCTCGTCAATCTCCATAATCTGGGACAAAGAATTCGGCTTTATGAAAGAAATACTGGTAGCTCCTGTTTCGAGATTCTCGATAGTTATCGGAAAAGCATTAAGCGGTACGATTGTTTCCACCATACAGGCGGCTATTATTCTTGCTCTTTTTCCAGTTCTGGGTTTTAAACTCGGGCCTCTTCAAATAGTGAAGGTGTTAATTTTGTGCGCTTCCGTTTCCTTTTGCATCTCATCTTTCGGAATCGTTCTTGCAACATTTTACGAGAGCTACGAAAGTTTCAGTGTAATCATGAACTTTATCATAATGCCGATGTTTTTCCTGTCAGGAGCGATGTATCCTGTGAAGCTGCTTCCTTACGTGCTTCAAATAGCGGCCAAATTGAATCCCCTGACTTATGGAATTGACATACTAAAACATACAATTTTTCCTGAAAAGGCGGGATACATGGGTCCCGATTTTTCACTTTTGACAAGCATAACCGTTGTCATTTTATCATCCGGGCTATTCGTTTTCATGGCCGGGAAAGCGTTCGAGAGAAAAGGTTAAAATTAATTTCGTGATGGTCGTACGCCGTGTTATCGACTTATGATAAACTACGAACAAAAAATGACAAAGGAGAATTATTGTGACAAAGGAGAATTATTGTGCTTCCCTTTTCTTTATATGCCAAGACAATATCTGATGCATGGTTCCAGTTAATTTATAATCTCTTTGAGAAGGCCTATTATCAAAGAATTCAGAGGGGATCCTTCGAAAATGAACAGTATCGCCTGCAGTATCCCGGAATAGCTGTATTTATCGAACATCCCTATTACGACATGGTGCCAACCATGCCACCTAATTCAGGCATACCCGCTCCTACCACTAAAGAATATATCGAGGATTACTTTGCAAATTACCTTATGAATCCCGAATTAGGAGAGAATGAAACGTACACCTATGCAAGCAGGATACATCATAAAATGCCTAAGGGCGGAACTCAATTTGAGCGTGTCCTGGAGATGCTCAAGAAAACGCCTTTTACGAATCAGGCCGTAATCGAAATAGCAACGCCTGATGATTTTGATATCTGTTACGGCAAAGATGGCAAACTCGATCCTCCCTGTCTCAGATTACTGGACTTTAAGGTTGTACCTTCAGGAAATGATTTAGTGCTGACTGTCAGCGCTTATTTCCGTTCTTGGGACCTATGGACAGGATTTCCCACTAACCTCGGGGGCATCGAGCTATTAAAACAATATGTGGCTGCTGAAACATCCCTGAAGAACGGGCCGATTTATGCTTACAGTGCCGGAGCGCATATTTATGGCTATCAAGAAGAAATTGCCCGAATTAGAACATTGAGAACTTTAAAGGCTGAACACGGGTGAGATTACTCTGCGATCCCTCAGAAATATTTTTCTTCAAATTCGATATTTGCTTTTCTCAAGCGCCCATAATCCATTTTCAAACGTTCGTTGGCAACTGATATATTCTCCTTGGAGACGCTCAAAGGTTCTCTCGCCGAGCCGTGTACATAGACCTTAGCAATCTTCCTTAAATCTCCATCAAATTTAAAGGAGTAGACTGCAAGAAGCAGGTACATTTCGGTTTCGCCTTTCATCTCATCAGTCTCCTCCGGATGAACTTTTTGCTGAATCAGCCTTTTTTTCAAATCAATTGTCGCCTGGATTTTCTTCCCTTCTCTGGCAAGAGCAATAAAATCTTCGAGCCTGCACAGTCTACCTTTTACCATATCCGAACCTCCCTTTCTAAAAATTGAAAATGTATTCCTTCGAAAAATCGGCCGCTTATACTTGGACAATAAGATACTTTACTCAAACAATTTTTTCAACAAAAAAGAAAAGCATAATTCTTCTGCATCAGCCATATTTTTAAAGATATTTATTATTTGCACAAATGATGCCAAAAGATTGGTCACAGATTTCAAATACGGGTAAGTCATTAGAAAAAAACCATTTTTTGGCATAGTTGAAATTAAAATATCAGTTGGAATATGATATCGGTCATTGATAGTTATATTTTTGGGTTACTGGTTGACAGCCGATTAGTTGACTAGTAAAAAGAAATAAAAACATTATAAGGCTGTTCAATAACAGACAGTATTTTTAGGAATAAGGGACAACGCAAAAAAGAATAAAAGCAAACGATATGAAAGCAGCAGTTACATTACATAATTATCTCACAGAAAATAAGCATTTTTATAAA
>JBFLXE010000009.1:0-31997 GCA_040757455.1 Nitrospirota bacterium | reverse complement strand
ATACACTCTGTCATATAGCCAACCATCCTTTCTTTGGTTTTGAGCCTTTGCAAACTTAATAATACCAAAGCTCTCAGGATTGTTGGCTATTTTTTTCAGCAGAATTTATGAATTATCTGGGCTAAAAGCTAAATGTCAAATAGGCTCTATCCCTAAGGACCTTAACCATTCAGTGATGTCTTTTCTCATCGCCTTTGCATTATATCCGTGCCACCTTTTCCTCTCCCTGGGATAACGAATGAGAGCATCCTTGAATCTCTTGAATGCTCCTTTCCCATTTAGAGCATCAATGAGTTCTTCTTTAATGTTTGGATCCCCAACTGTCTCGATGAATTCGGCCATGGATCTATAGGCGCTTCCGGAGTCTCTTTCAGGAATGCGCACGTACCTGCCGCTTTCATCAAGAAGCGTTTGAAGCATTAAGTCGACTTCATCAAATATCCAGTCAGGTAATTCGGTCTCTTCATCGAATTCTATATACTCAATGCCTTCATACTCCTCATCATACTCATCATCACACAATCTGGATTCGACTTCTCTCAACACCTCTTCCGAAAAAACTATCACCTCGCCGGTGTTTGTATCTAGGAAATAATCAAAGACATCCCTCCTAACATCCTCCATCGCTTTTTGTATTTCGTCAAAATTCACCTTTAAATTTCTCACTAAGTCCGGGAGTCCGGTTCGTTTGCAACAGAGGGTGAAGACACAATTGTTGCCCTTCACCTGTACATAGAAATATTATTGGCTCTCACAGCTGGCCGGAATAACCCGACTTTTTACAAATTTTCTGATATAAGAGTGTTCTCTCGCAAGCATTAAGCCAGCCACACCCCCTGCAGTATTTTGCTGACCACTTAAGAAAAATTCCAGGAATTATTTCGCCGATGTCCTGCCATTTCACGGAAGCACCATCATTTAGGTGCAAGAGTTCGAGTGCGGTCCGGTCCATCTCTCTTATCTCTTCATCCGCATTTTCCTTATAAAAACATCGTCCACCTTTGATGTTTGGACACCTGATGCAGACGTCATCAGGGCCTGAACATATATGAATGCTATCAGTGGCAGTCCTTTCCATCACTCCTCTTAAATGGGCTATAAAATCGGCACTGTAACCAGCCCCGTCAAAAAAATGCAGACAGATGAGATGATGTCCTCTAAATTTTATCTCCCCGTTTGGTCTATTCATTAATAAGCGGATCCCCGATCTCTAACTCCTTAAATGCCCTGGCCCTAAATACACAGCTGTCGCATCTCCCGCAGGGAATGAGTTTTAAGTTTTGAGTTTTGAACTTTAACTTTTCACTTTTGACTTTTACAGGCTGGGGGTCATAACAACTCCATGTGAGGGAATAGTCAAGACCCAATTCAATGCCTTTCTTTATGATCTCTGATTTTTTCATCGCAATGAAAGGTGCCTTGATCTTGAACTTTAGTTCCCCCTCAACGGACGCCTTTGTCGCAAGATTTGCCATCTCTTCAAACGTCGCGAGATATTCCGGTCTACAGTCGGGATAACCACTATAGTCAACAGCATTGGCACCAATAAAGATGTCTTCGGCCTCAAGAACCTCGGCCCATGCCAGGCCAAAGGACAGAAATATCGTATTCCGGGCGGGCACATAGGTGACCGGAATGGTCGAGAGCCGAGAGTCACGAGTAGCAAGTCTTTTGTTTGTTGTATTTTCACTTTTGACTTTTGACCTCTGACTTCTGACTTTTTTAGGCACTTCCATCTCTGAAGTTAGCGCCGAGCCACCAATTTCCCTCAGATCGAATTTCACAATCAGATGTTTTTTTACACCCAGTGCAGATGCGACCATCCTTGCGGAATCAATCTCTCTTTTGTGCCGTTGACCATAGTTAAAACTGAGGGCATATATCTGATAACCTCCGGATTTAGCAAAGGCCAGGGCAGTAGAAGAGTCAATTCCACCACTCAAAAGGACAACCGCTCTTTTATCTCCCATGACAAGTCATCTTTATTAATATATATCATCCGGCGTTCCCCTTTCACCATCTGGCCCGCTGCTCAGAACAGTATAAGAATTATCGTTTTCCTCATAAATGAAAGGATTGCCCCACGGGTCAACTCTATCCGATATGAGACGAAGGGTGTCAGGATATACGCCGTGTTTGAGTTTGTATGTCTCTACCTTAAAGCCAAGATCATCAATGGCCCTTGATGCAAAGAACTTTTTGAATATATCATGACCTTGCATGAAAACCGAAGAGAACGAGACAACGAGCGCAACAGCTATAACTAAAAGAGGAAAAATGTGATAGGACGGCTTTAATCTCTTTTCTTCGACAAGCGGTGTCTCTTCAAAGACTGCAAGATCCTCTTTCAGTTCGATAAACCCTCTTTCCATCAGCGAAACAAGCATTTTTGATGCAGTGAAATCATCTTTACCTGAGATATCGATAATGGTGCTTACATCATTCTCTCCGTCAACAAGAGAATATATTTCCTCTTCCTCGGCGGTTAGTTCCACAGCATTCACGGCTTTCCTTGAGAATACGGAATCCAAAGTTATTTTCCCTTCAATGAGTGCCCATTCATCGACTATCCTCAAACCCTCCATGAGGAGATGCTGGGTGTCCAGGGATATCGGTATATTTTTGTCAACGGGGATCGCCTGGGGTGTAAATTCGTAAGTGCCTTCCTTCCATCCAAACAATTGAATGACCGTCTCCTTGACCTGGCCCGAGAGAATCTCTTCTATCTCTTCTTTCGGCACGATGCCCCTTTTCATTAGAATCGTCCCGAGCTTGACATCACTCCTTCGCTGTTCCTCGAGCACTGCCTGCAGGTCTTTTTCCTCCAGAAGCCCCCTCTTGACGAGAACCTTGCCAAGACGGTTCGCATCCGTTCTTCTTTTCGATTCAGCACCGGTGATGTTGCCGTCAATGAAGAAGAGCCTCACCGTGTCCATTTTTCCCTCGACACCGAGGATCCCGGTTTTCCGCTGGAAGAAAATAAGCTGTAAGATGTCAGCAAGACCAAAATCTCTTAGAGAACCCTCTAAAGCCACCCTTTTGCCAGCCTCCTTCTCGTTAAGATGTTACACGCAACATACAGCACTACTGCAAGAAATAGCGAAATTATGGTCAGCCAGAGATGTGAAGAATTGTACATCCCGATGTCGAAAATTGAATTCATTAAAGGTACGAAAAGGAAAAACAGAAAAGACCAGAGGAAGACAAGACCGTAAAGTGTGGAACCTGCGTAGATCTGGCCCGAGCCTGGAAGTATGAGGGACAAGACCTTTATTATATTTTTCCTCTTCTTTCGATAGTCATAGACGGTGAGCAATCGTGCGATCCTCTCTTTTGAATCGAGTTCATCAAGTTTCACAAGCGATCTGTAGCATTGCAAACACATATGACCCCACAAAATGTGTTTCTCACACTTATTGCACAATATCTTTCCGCATCGATGACACCTGTAGGCTCTGTTCTTAAAACGCCTGTCAAGTATGTAGAAAAGGACTCCCATCAGGACCGCTATTACGGGGATAACCGTGTGGGGAACTGTTGACAGACCCATCGTCGAGTATTCCCCGATTTTATCTCTTGTATAATCCCAGACTGCTTGTAAAGGCAAGCTTTCATCGATGACAAACCTGTTCGGATTCCTGCTATGCGTTGCTCTAAAAGATGATACCGCCGCAAAATCCGCCTGTTGAGCAGCGAGAAAATATTTTTCCCCATTGTCAAAGTCAAATGTTTCTCTGTACACCTGACTAAGATTGTATAGTGATGACACATGTGGTTCGATCTCGATTGATTTCTTGTATAACTCTTTTGCCTTCTCAAAGTCGCCCACTGCTACATAGCAGTTTGCCAGATTATTGTACGCTCGCGGATCTTTTCGTTTGGAAATCAAATTATTATAAGCTTTGATGGCCTCAAGGTATCTGCCATCACGCTTGAGTGCAAGGGCATAGGAAAAAAGTTCAGTAGGGTGATCCCTGTCTTTCAATACGGAAAGGGCATACCCGCTTCCTTTTGATTCGTTCACCTGTACCACGGCCTTAAGCTCTGCCAGGGTCGGCGCGTTGAGACTGAGCGAAATCGCTTTAAAGATCCATGGCGATGAAAGCAGGAAAATGAGATAAAGGATAACGGCAACTTTGTTACTTTTTTTCATGTAGAAACTTGTCAGCATCAACAAGCTTCCGAGAAAATAGAGAGGCCCGAACAAGGCAAAGATAAAAATGGAGAGAAGCATTAACGTGGTCCTATCTTCTCTCAAATCATGAGATAGTAGGGGAATATCTTGAGGGAGCTTTATAGCCGAGACGATAAGTATAGACAATATAAACGACAAGACCAAGCTCCAAAAGACTGAAGATACCGCCATGAACGCCCACCAGAAATTTCGCTGGTATGCTGCTATTCCCTGTAATGTATAATTCAGGGATGTGAAGACATTTTCCGGAGTTAAGGCGAAATTGGCTTTTGCGAGTTCGAAATATGTGGCGGGCAGATCAGGAGAGCACTTGAGAGCCTGCTTGAGAATGCTCTCTGCTTCGCTCTGTCTTGTTTTAGCCTGTTCGATCAGAGAATATGAGCAGGTTTCCGAATTCCTTATACCTCTGTCCAAAAACTCGCTGTAAAGATCGCTTCCAGACGCCTGCGTGAACCCAAGGAGCAGGCATAAGAAAAAAAACAGCAAAAATTTTTTCATTCCCGCCGCCCTATCTTCCTTTCGGTGCCCTTTATAAGCCTTTGTATATTCTCTCTATGTCGAATAAAAATGAGTCCGGCTATCAGAACAGATATAAATAGTTTCTCCTTGCCGTCAAGGAGCACCATGGTTAAAGGGAGAATACCGAAGGAGACGAGTGCTCCCATAGAGGAATATTTTGTGCTGATGACCACGGATAGCCACACTATGAATGTAAGAGCTGCCACCAGAGGGGCGTAGATACTCAGCACTCCAAAACTGGTTGCAACACCTTTGCCCCCCCTGAATCCTAAGAAAATCGAAAAATTATGTCCCAAAATAGCCGCGATTCCTATCAGTCCCTCAAAAAAAGGCCCAACGCCTGAGAATCTTCCCATGGCAACAGCCACCGTCCCTTTAAGTATATCTCCAAGAAGAGTGATAACTGCGGGCCATTTGCCCAGGGAGCGCAAAACATTTGTTGCACCAATGTTTCCGCTGCCAACCTTTCTTAAATCAATCCCTCTAATCTTGGCTATTATTATACCAAAAGGGATAGATCCCAGAAAAAAGGCAATAAGCATGTACACAAGCACCTCAATGCTCATAATATGACCTCTCACTTGATGACGTATTTTTCCTCATATTTCTTCCAGAACGATGCCGTGTACTGAACGCCCGAAATGATGGACAGAGCTAGCGCTATCCATATTAACACTAGCCCAACATCGTAGAGGTCGACAGGGTGAATGCTTCGCGCTATAATGAGACAGATTATCGAAATGATCTGTGTGGTCGTCTTCAATTTCCCACCCAGCTCTGCGGGAATCACTATATCCTTGGAAAGGGCTACGACTCTTAGTCCTGTTACGAGGAATTCCCTCGCAACAATGACAATCGCTATCCAGGCTGGGAGTCTCGCCATATCGACAAGCACTATCAGGGCTGATATCACCAGAAACTTGTCAGCGATGGGATCAAGGATGATTCCGAACTTAGTTATCTCGCCCGAGCGTCTGGCGAGGTAACCGTCAAGGAAATCCGTCAGGGATGCAAGGATAAAAATAAAAGCACCGAACAGCGGATGCACGTAAACGGTGAAAATAAAAACGGGTATAAGGACGATTCTGCTGAGAGTTATTACTATAGGCAGATTAAGCCTTAAGGTACTCATCCATCATGCTCTTCCAGAGGTCTTTTGCCTTAAGAAGAAGATCGCATACTTCCCTTACCGCCCCCCTGCCTCCCCCGGCTTTCGTTATCAAACTCACAACGGCTTTTACTTCTTCGTCGGCATCCGCAACGGCGACCGCCAACCCGCACTGCCTCAGTAGAGGTATGTCGATAACATCGTCACCGACATATGCGATTTCCCCGCCGGCCAACGAATATTTCGTGGCGAGATCAGAATAAGCGATTAGCTTGTCGCGACAGTTCTGATAAACATCCGTGAGGCCCAACTCCTCCGCCCTCCTTTTAACGACCTCCGAGTGGCGGCCGGTAACGAGAGCAACCCGCACACCAGCTTTTAAGAGCATTCTTATTCCATGGCCATCACGAACATGAAAGATTTTTAACTCGTTGTCTTTGCTGTCAAGAATGATTCCGCCATCGGTCAAAACGCCGTCAACGTCGAGTATAAGAAGCTTTATCTGACGAGCAAGTTTGCTGAGTTCCTTTTTCGGGACCTTCTTCACCCTGGCTTTTGAGATCAAGGAGATTTAAATTTCCACTCTCCAGCTACTGTCACGACAAGTATATCAAAGAAAAAAGGAAAAGTCATTGAGAATATGGGATGTGAAGAAAAGCTTCCGACTGGATTCAAAGAGGAAGGTTTATTCGCATATTCTTTCAGACAGCAGCAAGAAAATCAATGGCTTAATCTTTCATTCCCTGACAGAGTACTTCAAAAATATCCTCATATTTGGTATCCAGCCTCTGGAAGGTTCTCTGATCTAGGAATTGACACTTTGATGCGTATTCCAGCCATGTTTGCGCTTTTGACGCTGCCTGTGCTGCATCTGATAATCTGCAGATCAAAGCAGATTTGTCGTTTTTTACATGCCAGGCCTCTGCAAGGTTTTCACAGACCTGTTTGGCATGTTTCCTCAATTGTTCAGTTAAAAATACTTTTTCTTCGGGAAAATCCTTGGATACCTCGAAGATCTCATCAAATATTTCTATCGCGGTTTCAAAGACAAAGCGATAGACATCGATATCTATTATTTCGCCTGTTTTCTCTTTTGTGTTTCTCATATATCCTCCTGGTTTAATCCTCTTTTATTTCGTCCCAGACGATTTCTTTCACTCAACTCCGCATTTCCTCAGGGTATCTTTCATCAGACTCCCCGAAACCGGTTTTTCGAAATAAAAAGCCGTACCCAATCTCCGGCTTTTCTCCCTAACCTCTTGATTCCCATATGCCGTCAAAAGAATTGTCTGCGTCCCGGGATGCCTTTGCCTCACATGGCGGATAATCTCCAAACCTTCCTCCGCACATGCGCCCGTGAGTCTCAGGTCTGCGATAACCACGTCGTAGACATGTTCTTCAATCAGTGCCATCGCGTCTTCAAGAGTTTCGGCGGTGTCTACGATCACCTTCTGACTCTGCAGCAACTTCTTGAAAGCCATAAGGATTGCAGCTTCATCATCTACTACAAGCACACGCTTGGCCATACCCTTCTCCTTTTCAGAGACCGATGATGTAAGTTTAACCTGCACAAAAGATGAGCAAAATAAATGCCAGAGGCAAATTTTTCAATAATACATATAGAACAAGGACTTAGGGAAAGAGGATTCTCTCAAATAGTCTCATTTTTTTCAAAATGAGAATCTTGAGAAAATAGAAAGGGGGTAAGCTATGAAGGCAGCGTGTACTGCTTGGTCTCTCGGAACCTCTTGAGTTTCCGGTACAATGTGGCCCGCGAGATACCCAGAACTCCGGCAGCCTGGCGGGTGTCCCCGCTAAATTTCTGTATAATTGCTTTGATATGCATTTCTTCAACGTTTTCCAATTTGCTTACTCCGACCGGAGAATCTGCACCACAGACCGGTTCCAAGCCAGGGAAGTGTTCGGAAGTAAGATCTTTCCCCTGGGATAGTATAAAAGCCCTCTCCAGCACGTTCCTCAATTCACGTATATTTCCAGGCCATGAATAGTTTTTTAGTAATTGCAGAACATCCTCAGCGACTGCAGGGTCCGGTGCG
This sequence comes from Nitrospirota bacterium, assembly GCA_040757455.1. Classification (GTDB taxonomy): domain Bacteria; phylum Nitrospirota; class Thermodesulfovibrionia; order Thermodesulfovibrionales; family SM23-35; genus Kmv42. Next base: position 24,118 of record JBFLXE010000009.1, on the reverse strand, counting down.
CCGATGTTCCTGAGAATATGGCGGACAAATTCAGGGACATCCTCCGGCCTTTCCCGCAGAGGTGGGATCATAACCGGCAACACATTGATACGGAAATAGAGATCCTTGCGGAATTTGCCCTGACGTGTTTCTTCCAGTAGGTCTTTATTCGAAGCGCATATCAGCCTGAATTCACTTTTCCGCATTTTTACCTCGCCGAGTCTCCGGTACTGTTTTTCCTCTATCACCTTAAGAAACTGGGCCTGCACACTCACATCCATGTCGCCGATCTCATCAAGAAAAAGGGTTCCGCCATCAGCCACCTCCACAAGCCCCTGTCTGTCTTGAACCGCCGACGTAAAAGCACCTTTCACATGTCCGAAGAGTTCACTGGCAAGTAACTCACCTCTAAGGTTGGAGCAATTCACTTCAACGAAGGGCGAAGAACTCCTGAGGCTGTGTTCATGAAGCCATTTAGCCAGGAATCCCTTTCCCGATCCTGTTTCGCCGAGAAGCAACACCGTCGCGTCGTTCTTAGCCGCCAGTGTAACCAGACTCATAACCTTCTTCATCGCCGCACTTTCGCCAAAAAAAGGCTGATCCTTCCTTGAGAGTCTTTTATCTGTCAGGTGCTTTCTCCTGAGACTTCCCAGTTCAAGACTCTTTTTCAAGAAAATATCCAGATCCGCCATATTGACCGGTTTGGTAAGAAAGTTATCAGCGCCCCTGCGCATTGCTTCGACAGCGACCGGGATGTCTCCGTAACCCGTTATTATGACGATAGCCATATCAGGGTAACTTTCCCTCACTTCGGTTATCCAGTCCAGGCCGTTTCCATCCGGGAGGTTCAGATCGAGAAGGATGGCATCAAACCGTTCTAAAAGAATGGCTTCCCTTGCTTCTGACAAGCAGGTTGTCTCTTGAATAACATATCCTGCTCGGGAAAGGTATCGCGAAAACCCGAACCTCGTACCGGCCTCATCGTCTGTCAGAAGTACCTTGGGTTTCACCATTTCCCCTCTGTGCATAAAGGCAGACTGACTTTAACCGTGCAGCCGGGAGGGGATACATTGTTATAAAGAGCTATCTCCCCTGAATGCATCTGGACGATTTGCCTGGCAAGGCTAAGACCCAATCCGTTCCTGCTTTTTCGCATTGTGAAGAAAGGCTCAAAGACCTTTTGCAGGCTTTCATCCGGCACGCCGCTCCCCTGATCAACTATCCGCGCCTGACCGATCGTCTCACTGGGTTTTGATAGAATAAATTGTATCTCGCTTCCCGCGGGGCTATGCTGGGCAGCATTCTCCAACAGGTTGAGAAAGACTTTTTGAAGCCTGAAACTGTCTGCAAGGACGCTCATTTCCTCGTTCCCGGAAAGACCAACGGCTCGCACTTCATGCTTTTGTGAAACACTCATTTGATTCCAGAGATTAAGAGCAGACCGGCAAATAGCAGGCAGCGATTCCCTGCGGAGATTTGGTTCCGTCGGATTTCCGAGTTCCAATAAATCCGCCATTAACCGCGAAAGACGGTCAACCTGAGTCTTGATGTGATCGAGAAAGGGCTTGTGTTCGGGATTCTCACCCGCCTCCTGGAAAAACGCCTCCGTAATCACCAAAATGGCATTAAGAGGATTTCTGATCTCGTGAGCAATGCCGGCTGCCAGTTGACTGAGGATCCTTGTTCTGTCTGATTCTCTGGCCTTCGCCTCCAGTATATCCCTTTCAATCTCGCAGGATAGAAATTTCGCAAATATTTCTATGAGTTGAATTTTATCTTCTGCTAGTTTTCCGTCTTTCCGATCAAAGCAATATATGAAACCATTGACTTCTCCCCTGCTATCCTTGAGCGGGACATTTACACGGAAATTGAAATCTTCAGGGGACACAAGCCCGTCTTCGGGGAAGAACCGTTTATAAGATTCTTCGGTGCGACCTAATTCGTCGCTTCCAATTTCGCTTCGGACAAGATTATTTTCCTCAAGAAATGTTACTTTGTGGAAATATGCCCCGTTCTTTATGCCCGAAACCCTCACAGATTCCCTTCCTATTTGCTGTACGGCAATATAGGAAACCTGGAGAAGTCTCGAAAGACTGACGACAATCTGGTAGCACATTTCGTCAAGCGGACTGCGTGGTGAGGTGGATAACTCAGAAACTAACTGGAGTGTCTCAAGATAATGAATTAATCGCCGGAGGTTATCCGATTTTCGGTCGGTATTTCTAATCTGTTTTAGGTCTTCTTTCGGATAAGACATTCCTTGCAAAAAAGAGACCTGAATCGTTAAACGTCATCGATTTCATTTTTCAGTTTCTTATTTTATGTATAGCATATGTATAAGAATTTTGCCACATTTTTCGCTGCCGGCTTTGCAAACGTAAAAAATTTTTTGTATTTTAGTTGATTTGGCAGGCAGAGTTTTCCCGGATTGAAGGCACTAATGACAGATGCTATAATCTTAAAAATCAGACCGAGGAGAAAAGCATGAAGGAAACAATTGACCTTAAGAAATATTTAGTCCCTACTGAATCTCTGCGGTGGGTATGCCCGCCGGAAATTTTTAAGTTCGAATGCACAGCAGATATCGAGCCTATAAAGGAATTTATTGGCCAGGAAAGGGCCATTGATTCGATAAATTTCGGCCTCAGGGTGGAAAGAGGAGGATACAATCTCTTTCTAACTGGCCTCACGGGGACTGGAAAAGCATCGACCATAAAAGCACGCCTCGAAAAATTTATTGAACAGAGGAAGGCGGAGGGCATCGAATACCGGCCGAATGATTGGTGTTACGTATACAATTTCTCGGATCCGGACCATCCCCGCATCTTGAAGTTGGCTCAGGGCGTTGGAAAATCTTTCAGCAACCAGATGGAGGAACTCCTCAAAACATTAAAGGAGGAGATACCCAAAACTCTGGGCAGTGAGGAAGTGAACAATCAAAAGCAGGAGATAATGTCCGAGCATCAGAGAAAATATCAGCAGGCTATGGATGCCCTTGAAAAAGAGGCTAAAGAGAAAAATTTAATGGTTCAAATATCTCCTCTCGGTGCAGTCGTGGTACCACTTGTTGACGGGAAGCCAATGTCACGTGAGGATTTTCTGGCTCTTCATGATGCCCAAAAGGAAAAAATCGAGGCAAAACGTATTGATATGTTGCGGAAGGTCGAAGAAACGTATGCGCATATCCGTGATCTCGAAAAGGAAGTCGCAGACAAGATCAGAGATATCGAACAGAAAGCCGGCGAATTCGCTATTTCGCGGCCGTTCGAAGAACTCATGAGAAAGTATCCCGATTATCCTGATGTCCTGAAATTTCTTCAAGAGGCAAGGGAATATACTCTGACTAAACTCGACCTATTCCTGCAGGCACCTGCACTGCCTCAGATTCCTGGACTTCCGCCCATCCCTCATACCGACCACTTTATGGCCTACAAGGTCAATGTTTTCGTGGACAACAGCTCCGTAATCGGGCCTCCTATCGTATTCGAGCCGAACCCACACTGGTTCAACATGTTTGGCAAAATAGAAAGGCGGGCCCTTATGGGTACATATGTGAGTGACCATTCTTTGGTCAAACCCGGTGCTGTTCAGCGTGCAAACGGAGGCTACCTGATCCTTAATATTCGTGATGTCTTGATCAATCCTGGCGTCTGGGAGGGTCTCAAGAGGGTTATCAAGACGAAGGAGGTCCGGGTTGAAGATCCTGGCGAGCAGTTCGGTTTCTTTATCCCTCAGGGTATGCGTCCCGAACCCATGCCGATAGATTTTAAGATTGTCGTGATGGGAGACGACCTCCTCTATCAACTCCTCACCACCTATGATGAAGATTTCTGGGAAATGTTCAAGGTCAAGGCAGATTTCGACTATCAAATGGAGAAAACCGATGAAAACATAAAGGCCTACACATGTTTCATACGGTCCTGCTGTGATCAGGATGACCTCCTGCCTTTCGACCGTTCGGGTGTTGCCAAGGTTATTGAATATGCTGCCCGGGCAGTGAGCGACAGGGAAAAGTTGACTGCCAGATTCGGCCCCCTGAAGGATCTGCTTATAGAAGCGGACTACTGGGCGAAGAATTCCGCGAGCGAGAGGATCACGGGAGAACACGTAGAAAAGGCCATAAAGGAGAAAATCCATAGGCTAGATCTTATTGCGGAGCGCATCAGGCAGCTGATTGCGGAAGGCATACTTATTGTTGATGTTGAAGGCGAAGTTGCGGGGCAGGTCAACGGACTTTCCGTATATGACCTCGGAACCTTCAGTTTCGGACGTCCTAACCGAATTACTGCCAAGACTTTTTTAGGAAGACGGGGTGTCATCAATATCGAGAGAGAATCGCAGTTGAGCGGCCGAATTCATGACAAAGGCGTTCTCATCCTGTCGGGATATCTGGGGTGGAAATACGCTCAGGACAGACCGCTATCCCTTTCTGCGAGCATCTGCTTTGAACAGACCTATTCCGGTGTCGAAGGGGATAGCGCGTCTTCGACAGAACTCTATGCCATCCTTTCCAGTCTCGCCGAATTGCCGATCAAACAAGCAATAGCCGTTACAGGCTCTGTTAATCAGAAGGGAGAAATCCAGCCCATCGGCGGCGTTAATCACAAGATCGAAGGTTTCTTCGATGTCTGCCGGGCAAAAGGGTTAACGGGAGAGCAGGGAGTGATCATTCCCTATCGAAATCTCAGAAATCTGATGCTGCGCGAAGATGTGATTAAAGCTGTGAAAGAGAATCGATTCCACATCTATGCCGTCAAGACTATTGATGAAGGCATCGAGATTCTTACAGGGGTTTCCGCAGGTGAGAGGCGGGCAGATGGCATTTATCCCGAAGGAACCGTAAACCACATTGTTGACAAGAAACTCAAAGAATATGCCGAGAGATTGAAGGGATACTATATACCCGCAACACAAACCTTATAGTTCACCTTTCAAACTTTTTCAGGCAGCGGGATGCCCTCCGGGAACTCCGAACCGGCAGAATAAATGTATAGAGCATCAGCGGCATTTATGTGTATCATGTCTTTCCTTTTTCCAATCTGTTCCTATGCGACTGTGACCGTTTACGATGTCGTAGGCCTTCAAGGAGAAAATGTAACCCTGACGGCGGAGACCAGGGGGAAATTTCTTAGAAAAGGCGGGCAGATTGTTGAATTCTTTGTGAATGACAAATCCGTTGGGAGAAGCCTTTCGGGTGGAGATGGTGTGGCGTACAGGAAAACAGTCATTCCGAGGAACGGCATTCATACGGTAGAAGCAAAAAGTGGCGGAGATGTGGGAAAAGGCATTATCCTCTCCTTGAGAAAAGGACAAAAAATCATTTTAATTGAGATAGAGTCTGGTCTTATGGATGACATTTTTTTTCGAAGGCCAAGAAAAGGAAGTCAGAACGCAGTTAACAAATTATCTAAAAGGTATCCTCTCGTCTTTCTTCAGAGTGGGCTTTTGAGTATAGAGGCTGCCAGGACATGGCTTGGAGAAAACGGCTTTCAGAATTTCCCCATTCTTCGGTGGAAAGAAGGTTTGATATTCGATGAGATTATGGATAAGGGCTTCAAGATCAAAGCCATCATAGGCAGTAAAGGAGTCATACAGTCTGCGGAGAAGTACAGATTAAAGACCTTTAGTTTCGAAGAGGCGGAAAATGCAGAAGAAGTAAGAGATTGGGAGGAGATAATTAAGAAGTTAAGATGAGGACAATTGACAGAACCGTTTTAAAGGCGAAATAATTAATCAATGTCGAGACGTTATACTTCTTTTGGTACATTCATCAAAAAGCTTTTTGGTACTAAAGTATACAAGGTAAACGTGGATGCAGGATTCACCTGTCCCAACAGGGATGGTACGATAGGCACCACCGGTTGCATATATTGCAACAATGACAGTTTCAGACCCAATTCATGCCGGCCAACAATCTCCGTGATCGAGCAGATCAGAAACGGCATGAATTACATCAAGAGGAGATATAAAGCCGAAAGGTTTCTCGTGTATTTTCAGCCCTATACAAATACTTATGCTCCTGTCGATGAATTGGAGCGTCTTTATAAAGAAGCCCTGTCGGAAAATTCGGTTATCGGGCTCGCCATCGGCACCCGGCCAGACTGTGTGGATAAAGATAAAATCTCACTGCTTGAATCACTTGCGAAAAATTATTTCATTCTCATTGAGTACGGCATGCAATCAACCCACAACAAATCTCTTGAATTTATTAACCGCGGACATGGCTATGATGCTTTCCTGAAAGCACTTGATCTTACAAAGGGCAGGGGCATTTATATAGGGGCGCATATCATAGTCGGATTCCCGACAGAAACAAAACAAGAGATGCTTTCAATGGCAGATGAGATTTCTCATCTGCCAGTCGATTTTCTCAAGATACACCAGCTTCAGGTCGTAAGAAATACCTTGCTCGAAACCATTTACAGTCGGAACCCTTTTCACGTCTTCAATTATGAAGAGTATCTTGAGTTTGTTATTGAATTCATAGAAAGACTTGCTCCCCGAATAGTTTTGCAGAGATTGTTTGCGACTGCTCCCGACAGTATATTGATTGCACCGCAATGGGGAAAGAGACGGCAGGAAATCTTGAGGGACATAGAAAAAAGACTTGAGGAAAAAGAAACTTGTCAGGGCAAGAAGACAAAGATTTATGCTGAGATATTACACAACTTTATTTGTCCGAACAATTTGGAATGACATGTATAGAGGAGAATTCTGACGTGAAACGAATGGTAGCAGTAATCGGCGGAAGAAGGACTGAAAAAACTCTCCTTAAAGAAGCTGAAGAAGTGGGGAGATTGATTGCTCTAAGGGGAGCGACTCTCGTATGCGGTGGGCTCGGTGGAGTTATGGAGGCTGCTTCAAGAGGCGCGAAATCCGCGGGCGGGCCGACAGTAGGAATTCTCCCGCAGAAAGACGCGAGAGAAGCAAATCAGTATATAGACATCCCGATCGCGACCGGATTGGGCATTGGCAGAAACGTTATCATAGCCCGTGCGGCGGATGCACTCATCGCAATAGGCGGGGAATATGGAACTCTTTCAGAAATTGCTTTTGCTTTGCAGATGGGCAAACCAGTAGTCGGCATTAGGACATGGGACATCAAAGGCGTTCTGAATGCTGAAAATGCGGCAGATGCTGTGAACAAAGCTTTCGGGCTTTTAGAGTCTTAGTTGTTTGTATTCTTTAACTCTTAGTTCTTAACTTCTCGCTTTTCCTGCTCTTTTTTACTTACATTAATTGGCAAACAAAATACCAACCCCTACCCAGGTAGGATTTGCTTTCCCCCTCGTAAGTCTTAGAATAAAAAAAAGAATAGATATGAACGAACTAGACTCGACCGAATTTTCTGAACAGGTAAAAAACGAGGAAGATGAGCATACTCCTGTGACAGAAACGAGGCACAAAGGGCGCGTTCTTGTCGTAGATGATGATGTCCAGTTGCTTGCGGCGCTGAGAAGTGGTCTTTCCTTAAATGGCTACCAGTGTGAAATCGCAACACGCGCTACGTATGCGCTTGAACTGATTCGTGAGTTCTCGTTTGATGTCATGGTAACAGACATTGTTATGCCTGACATGAAAGGTCTCGATCTTACAGAAAAAGTCAAAAAAGTTAAACCTGACATGGTAGTCATCATTATGACCGGCTTTATTGATGATTTTTCCTATGACGATGCCATGGAGTCAGGAGCCTCAGATTTTATCAAAAAGCCTTTCACCTTGAAAGAGCTTATATCAAGAATAGAGCACGCCAGGCTCCATCAAAAGCTCCAGACACTCGCCCTTCATGATGAACTTACGGGCCTTTACAACAGGCGGGGATTCTTTGCCCTGGCAGAACAGTTATTGAAGTTGGCCAAGCGTCAGCAAAAAGGCTTGTTTATGCTTTATGCTGACTTTGATGACCTGAAAAGAATCAATGATACTTTGGGACATCAGAAAGGCGATCTGGCATTAATCCATATTGCCGGCATATTAAAAGTTAATTTTCGAGACTCCGACATCATTGCCCGGATTGGCGGGGATGAGTTTGTGGTTATGCCAATAGGAACAACAGGGGATAACGTCGATATCATTATTGACCGTTTGCAAAGAGCTATCCAGGAATACAATTTAAAAACTGACTTTGGATTCAAACTTTCATTAAGTACTGGCATCGCATACTTTAATCCTCTGGCCCCAAGTCCCGTTGATGTACTCTTGTCACAAGCAGACAAGTCCATGTATGAACATAAGAGAGCTAAATAGGAACTTTCCACTTCATCCGGGCAAAGTTCGACAACATCAAGTTTAAGTATTAAAAAGTCATCACAAAATTAGTGAGGCTATTCCGAAATAAATAATAACACTCAAGATATCCTGAATGATTGTGGCGATTGGTCCACTGGCATCGGCCGGATCAAATTTCAACCTGCTGAGTAAATACGGAATTATTAACCCCGTGAATACCGATGAGATAATTGCACTGAAAAGAGTAATGCCCAATACTTTTCCAATGTCAAAATCTCGATATAATAGAATGCTTGCAAGAAAAAGAATAACACTTATGATCGAGGCAATAAGTATAACTATTTGAAGTTGCTTCGTTAAGTATCTCAAAAAGTTCAATCTTGGATTCACAGCTAAGTCTCTGATAATGAATGCTTCCATTTGTGTTCCTACCGCATCACTCATATACACAACAAGGGGAATGAAAGCAGCAAGAACCAGATTCTTAGTCAGGGTTCCCTCAAAAAATCCAATGGCCTTTGCGGCTAAAATCCCACCCAATAGACCAACAATTAACCAGGGAATTCTATGTTTCACTGAAACAGAAAGAGGTAACTCAAAAAGCACTTTTTACTCCTATGTCTGCGTGTTTTATACCCCCGAGTTTTAGTAAGTCATCTTGCATTTCTTTGTGAAGAATAGAAAGTATTTTGTCACTTGTGATTGCTCCGAGAAAAACACCCTCTTTGTCCACAACTGGTACAGCCTTAATTTCGTGATTCAACGCACCGTATGCTGCACGCTCCCGACTCATGGACGGTCTTACCGAAAAAATATTCGTTGTCATTATTTGAGAAACAGGCATATCTTTATTACAACAGCGGAACAATTCCTTGATTGATACTATCCCCTTGAGCCTGTGATGCTCGTCGACAGCGTATATGTAATTTACTGAATCAAACATCTCAATGTTATCCATCAGATATTTCTCCGTATCCTCTACTGTGGCGTATACAGGAACACGGGGGATTTTATCCGTCATTAGCCTTCCTGCTGTTCTTGGATGGTTGTTGTACTTCTTATCCATTAATTCATGGTGAACAGAGAATTCTTTCAATGTATCTCCCTTCCTAATAAACTTCATTTCTCTCTACATTTCAATCCTTGTTATAATTCCATGGAGCTTGTGTGATGGTAACTTATAAAATTGAACGAAGGTTGGATTCAGTCTTTTAATGATTGAGAAAATTTTCCAAATGATATTGTCTGTCACTATCTCTTCGAGCCCATAAAAAATCGTATTTTCGTCTATGCCTGCTTCTTTCAATATCTCTTCAACATCGAAGACCTCCATATATCCTGCTTGAATTTCGAATATTTTCAAACCAGGACCAATCTCTTCTCTGAAACAACCTGTAACACCGAACGGATCAACACGCCTCAGCATCGAAACGATAATATTTTCCTCATACATAATGCCGTTTATAAACATGCTTCGGATCATAAAGGGCGGTATTTCATTAGGGCCCCTCAAGAAGTAAAGCGTTGTACCCTGCAGTTTGTTCATTTTCCTGTAAGCCATGTCACATCTTTCATGGAATTCTTTTAAAGGTAATGGTTTTAGAGCTCTATATAGTCTTTTCTGACCCTTTGTATAGACCAAAATAATTGAGAAAGGGAATGTTCCGATAATAAGTGACCAGCAGCCTCCATGAGGTATTTTATTACTAGGAGCACATTATTGTTTACACTGCGAAGAGTGCCAGCGACAAAGCAATTTCGACTAAGAACCGAGATTGCCACGCCCTTCGGGCTCGCAATGACAATTCTTTAGTGTGCATGTAAACTATTTCATGCTCCGCTTAATATATACATTCGATAGGAGAAACACAACATCAATAACAGTCACGAATATTGCAATTACAGCTCTGCCATTTTCCCCTGTCTGTAAAAAATCCATGTCATAAATATGCCTGTTAAGGTCATTGTTCCCGTGACTGCCAACCCATATGCAGCTGCAAGCCTGTGCGACTCGCCAAACTCTATCATAATGAATAGCACTGATATGAGGAGAAACCAATTCACAAAGCTGATATATATCCGAGACCTTAATTCAGTGGATGTATAATCAATCTTTAAGAGAGGCATGATATGCGTTGATATCCCCTGGTGGACTATCGAGAACATACCACTGATCATGGCCTGAGACGCGATAATTGTCGCAAGAATAGGGCAATTTGTTTGTACCTTCGAGTCCTGGAATCAGCAGCAAACCTTCAACAGAGCATCCATTCTTTGAACGGATCTCGGCTACAATCTATCTATGATTTTCCCCTTTCAAGGAAACAACATATACGTATCAACTACTGTACCAGTCCATCGAGAGGGAAAATGATTGAAGATAATCAAGTATCTATAAAAATCTGCATTTCTGGTTATCCTCTCCATTTTGGCAGATATAAGTCAATATGGCACATATGGCTGCTAAAAAAGCGTCCAGCTTTTAAGCTTTTTTACCCTGGGCGGATTAACTCCACCATAATAATCTATTTCTTGTACCATACCGAACCCTGGCTTAATCCATTCACGTGTATAAATAGCAATCGGATCATCGCTCAAGCATCTCTGGACAAATTTCAGACATCCTTCAAAAGTCCCCGCTGGCACAGTCACGGTCTCCACAGCTTCAATTTCTCTCTCCTGAACTTCACAATGACCAGATTCATACGTCCATTTTGTTCCAATCGGAGCATTTTGAAATACTAAATGCTCATTGCCAAAACCATTATAAAAATAAACTGCCGACGAATTTGACCTCAGCATTAATACACTGGCATCCTGAGGATTATCATAGCCCAATGTTTCGATTACATAATAGCGCTGCCCGGTTGACTGAATTAAAGTATTTCCACCCACTATTATTTTATATTCCCAAGTACCGCTGCCACTATCGCTCACCTCAAAAAATGAAAGTCTGGCCGGTTCTGAACGGAAATAGCTCTTGTTGCTCAAGACCATAGTCGTAAAGGTCCCACCCGATGTCAGAATAGTTGAGTTTCCATTTTGCCCAGAATTCAGTTCCGCCTATGCTAATATCTGGAATGGTTAAATAGTATTCACCGCTTTCATATGTGATTGAACCCGGAGAATTAAAAGTTACAGGGCCGTCTGCAAAAGATTGTGAAGACAATAATAAAGATAAAGCTATAGCACATGCAGCACAAGCTAATTTCCTCATTGCTCCCCCTTTCTTTTGTTATTAACATGTGAGACCGGCATACAAATATCATTTTATTTCGATATCCATAAGTGTATAAAAATATTATAGCTATCCGTAGATAGTCAATAATAAAAGAACTTTCATGCCGAAATGCTATTTTATGTGGCGTTTTTTATTTATTGAAAAGAAACCTTCCTAACAATTTTGATAAGCTTTGGATTGACGATGAAAACAGTTATGCATATGTTTTAGGACAAAATATACACTGCGCAAAGTTTTATAAATACACATTGGCCATGTGCAGGAGTTAGTCATCGTACGAACCGAGGTGCCCGAAGCGTCCGCCATGGGTTGTCATATAAACAAACTGGTAATTGGGTAGCATCTTCATTAATCAATAATTGCTTCAACACTATATATTTCAACTGAATTGCCGCTTTGCTATCGGAGGATATAAGGGACTTTCATTTAACAAAAAGTTGCAAAATATTTATCTTATGGCAATCTATCAAGGGCAAGAACTGAATATAAGATATTGAAGCACCTCCTGCGGCAATTGATTCCGTTACCCCGAAAAGCTGGCCGTTATTGTTATAATAACTCTTAACATAGGATTGGGAAAGCAGGAAATCCTTTTCCGCAGGTCCTTGATTTTAAAGCGTGCCCCCTTAGCTCAGTAGGATAGAGCACAGGTTTCCTAAACCTGGTGTCGCAGGTTCGATTCCTGCAGGGGGTACCATATTTTTCAAAGATAATCACGAGCAATTCAAAGCCGACAACCTCACTCCACCAATTCCTTAAAAGCCGCAGCATCCTCGAACATGTATATATTATTGAACATCACGTAGCCGCTTTTTTCTGCCGGTATCAACCTTTGTAGATGTTCAAGATCCTCCTTAGTGTATTTGTATCTGTATCCTCCTCTGCCGTGGAGTCTGTAATAGAAGCTTTCGCCATACATGGACGATGACGTGAAGGGGTCCACCACGTGAACAAGGTCCAACTCCTTGCAAAGAGGGTTTATGTCCTTGGGTTCCCATTTTCCTCTTGGCTCCCAGACAGGGATGTATTTGTTCCTGTCAATGCGGGAAAAAAATTGTTTCAGGTTCTTTTTGTTCTCCTCCGTAGGAATGAAGCTGGGCGGACACTGGAACACGATGACCCTTGCACTGAGCGTATCAGCAATCTCCCGCGTCTTCTCCCACGCCCGCCACACCTCCTCAGTGGGTTTAAAGGACCCATAATGATTCTCCTTCGATTTTGGAATGGCAAGTTTTAACTTCTTGTAAGTCGGACTTTTCGGCTCGTGGGTAATAAGCTGCCAGGCTTTCATGGTGTACTCGAAGTCCTGTGGCGATTCAGCTCTCCACTTCCGGGCCAAAGATAGGTTCGGAATCTGGTAAAATGTTAGCTGGACCTCAACCACGGAGAAGGCTCTGAAATACTTTTTTCTCGCCACGGGAAACCCGCAGCAGCCGATCTTGATCATGGCAGTTTCTGACAACGTGAAAAAATTGTGAAACAAAGCATATCAAAAACTATATGAACACTTCAAACTTCGCACTTTATTTAATTCGATAGGCGCCCACATTACGTACAGCCTATCTAATCTTGACAAATTTTTCCGCCACTACCTATACTTTTACAGTGACTAAAAATTCCATTGAACTCCATGAGATAGGGTCTCAGCTTTTCGAGGAAGGGAAATATCAGGAAGCAGAGACCATCCTGAAAGACGTCATAAGCTCAAACCCCAGATATGCGGATGTCCATAACAAGCTCGGCATGATCTCATATATGAAAGGCGATTACGAGCAGGCATCGAAATATTTCAAGAGAGCACTGGAATTGAACCCGAACTATACGGAAGCCTCCCTGAATCTTGCCATCACTCTCAATGACATGGGCGAATTCAGAAAGGCAGAGGAAGTCTTTTCGCGTGCTGCGCAGATAGCCCATCCGACTCCCGCTTCTATCGACCCTTTCATCGCAGGCAAGCTTGCCAATGAACATTACAAAGTTGGCAATCTGTACCTTGACCTTGGCATGAGCGACGAAGCGATCGAAGAATACCAGAAGGCAATAAAGCGTTATCCGCGCCTTGCCGATGCTCATACCAAGCTCGGTATTGCCCTCAGGAATAAAGGTCTTCTGGAAGAAGCTATTGTGCATTTTGCGAAGGCCAAGGAGATTAATCCGCTTTATGGTCCCGCGTGGGTTCACCTCGGCCTTACTTATTACATGCAGGGACTCATCGGTCTCGCCTTTGAAGAATGGGAAAGGGCTCTTGAACAAATTCCCGGCCTGAGAGAAGCACAGGCGTACTTGAGACTTTTGAAAAAAGAGGGAAAATAGTCTGCTGTGTCCCTCCTCCAAATAAGGGACCTCACCATATCTTTCAGAACAGCCGGAAGGCCACTAAACGTCGTTCACAACCTCAATTTAGAAATAGAAGAGGGTGAAACCTTCGGTCTCGCCGGAGAAAGTGGATGCGGAAAAAGCCTCACGGCTCTTTCCATAATAGGCATACTTCCTCATAACGCCTTTGCTCACGGTGAAATAATTTATAAGGGGAGAAACCTGCTGAAACTCGATAGTGAATCACTTCGAAGATTGAGGGGCAAAGAAATTTCGATGATATTTCAGGAACCCATGACTTCACTGAATCCGGTTCTCACTATTGGCGACCAGGTGTCAGAGGTTCTGAAAACTCATATGAGTTTTTCAAAAAAGAAAGCACTGACCAGCACAATAGACCTTCTGCGAACAGTCAAAATCCCCTCTCCCGAAATAAGAATCAAGGAGTATCCACACCAGATGTCTGGCGGAATGAGACAAAGGGTAATGATAGCAATGGCAATAGCCTGCAACCCTTCGTTGCTTATAGCAGATGAACCCACCACAGCTCTGGATGTGACAATTCAGGCCCAGATTCTTGAACTCCTGAGAAATATCAAGGAGCAAAGAAATATGTCAATATTGCTCATCACCCATGATATCGGTGTGATTGCAGAGAATGCATACAGAGCCGGCATAATGTATGCAGGAAGAATCATGGAAATATCGAAGGTTGAGAACCTCCTGAATTGCCCGAAACATCCTTACACCATTGGTCTTCTGGAGTCTATGCCCAAAGGAAAGGGAATTCCTTTGAAACCCATACCAGGCACAGTACCGAAGCCCGGTGAACTGCCGCCGGGTTGTAAATTTTCTGACAGATGCCGTTACATGATCCCCGATTGCCAGAAAGAAGAACCTCTTCTCAGAGAGATAATCCCGGGTCAGTTTGCCCGGTGCATACGATCAGAGAGGATATCCATTGGGAATTATCGATGTAGTAAATATTAAGAAATACTTCCCCATCAAGAGAACTGCTTTTTCCAGACCGGAATGGCTGAAGGCCGTGGACGGCGTGAGTTTTTCGATCAAGGACGGAAAAGTATTTTCGCTTGTCGGAGAAAGCGGGTCCGGCAAATCGACAGTGGCAAGACTTGTGCTCCGTTTGATCCGTCCCACATCGGGACAGATACTTTTTAAAGGTCAGGACATCAACGGACTAAGAGGAGACTCGTTAAGAAAATTCAGGAAGTCGGTTCAGATAATATTCCAGGACCCTTTTGCATCATTGAATCCAAGGATGACTGTCTTTGATGCCGTTTCAGAGCCTCTCAAAGTTCACAGGATAGTTAAGAAGTCAGATCTTAAGGACAAGGTCGCAAGTCTGATGAGAAATGTGGGGCTTCAGTCAGATGCCTTAAACCGCTATCCGCATGAGTTTAGCGGGGGGCAGAGGCAGAGGATCTGTATTGCAAGGGCGCTTGCCGTATCGCCTGAAGTAATAGTAGCCGATGAACCGCTTTCTGCGCTTGATGTGTCAATACAGGCCCAGATATTGAATATCCTGAGTGAACTTCAGAAAAGAACGAATATATCCTTTCTCTTCATAAGCCATGACCTGAGAGTTGTCGAGTACTTCAGTGACGAGGTGGCAGTCATGTATCTTGGTAAGATCGTGGAGTATTCGAAAACAAGAGAGCTTTTCAGCAATCCACTTCATCCTTACACGATTGAGTTACTCTCTTCGGCCCCAAAATTGAGACTTGATACCACAGGAAAGACAGTTCCCAGAGGTGATGTACCAAGCCCTGTTGATATTCCACCTGGTTGTCCATTCCATCCCAGATGTCCCAGAAAATCTGATTCATGCAAGAGAATTGCGCCCGAATTACAGGAAATTAGCGGAAGACTCGTTGCCTGCTTCACAAAGTGACGCAACAAAGCCGGTTATTCGCTCTCGGCCTCCCACAACCGCGGGTCGAGCGCGTCTCTCAGCCCTTCGCCCACCAGGTTGTAACTCAAGACCGTCACGAGAATTGCGAGTCCCGGAAAAAGAGAGAGCCACCATGCCACCTCGATATTATCCTTTCCCGAAGTGAGGATGTTCCCCCAACTCGGTGCGGGCGGCTGAACACCGAGACCAAGAAAAGAGAGCCCGGACTCCACAAGTATGGCGCCTGCAACACCGAATGTCGCTGCTACAAATACAGGAGAAAGTGCGTTAGGAAGGATATGTCTGAATATCAGCCTCGCGTTACTAACTCCTACAGCCTTCGCCGCATCCACAAAATCCCTTTCTTTTAATGTCAGGAATTCAGCCCTCACGAGCCTAGCCACATCCATCCAGCCTGTAATTCCTATTACCGCCATTATTGTGAATATGCTTGGTTCGAGGATCGCGATTACGGCCAGTATAAGGAAAAAAGTGGGAAATGCAAGCATCATATCCACGAATCTCATTAGAATCGCGTCCACTTTCCCGCCGTAAAAGCCCGCCACAGACCCTATGATCACGCCGATTATCAATGCTATACCCACGGCAACAAATCCGACCTTCAAGGAGACTCTGCTTCCCCATATTATCCTCGAAAAAAGATCTCTGCCGAGTTCGTCCGTTCCTAACAGATGGACTTTGCTCGGCGGAGAAAGCACATTGTAAACATCTATTTGAGTCGGGTCATATGGAGAGAGATAGGATGCAAACACCGAGATAGTTATAAGAAGAATCACTACTATTGCCCCTACGACGGAAAGCTTGTTTTTTGTGAATCTCCTTGCAATTATTGTTAGGAGTCTCATTTTCTCACCCTTACTCTGGGGTCGACAACGGCGTACGTTACATCGGCAATCAGATTACCCAGAAGCGTGAGTACTGCACCGATGACCAGAATCCCCATGATTGTGGGGTAGTCTCTGGACATTGTCGATGAATAGAAGAGCTGCCCCATCCCCGGAATGGCGAAAATCGTCTCAAATATCACGCCTCCGCCGATAAGACCTGGCACGGAAAGACCCATTATAGTCACAATCGGCATAAGGGCATTCCTGAACGCATGTTTAAAAAAAACCTGGGAATCTGGCAGGCCCTTTGCTTTTGCCGTCCGTATGTAGTCTTGCCTTATCACTTCGAGCATGCTCGAACGACTGTACCGGCTTAATCCTGCTATGCCCCCGAAGGCAGAGACACCCACGGGCAGAATCAGATGTCTTATCCAGTCAATCAGTCTCTGCAGCGGGCCCATGTCAGAGACGTCTATACTCTGAATGCCTGAAATCGGAAGGATTCCCATATAGACGCCGAATATTATCATCAAAATGAGAGCAAGCCAGAAACTGGGTGTTGAGAAGCCGACAAAGACGAAGACTGTCGAAATTTTGTCGTACAGCGAATATTGACGTATGGCGGAAAGAATGCCTATAGGGATTGCCACACAAAAGATGAGCGTCAGTGAAAGTACGTTAATTGTCAGGGTTACCGGGATTCTCTCAATAATCTTATCGATCACGCTCCGGCCATCAACGAAGGATTTCCCGAAATCAAGCTTTACAAAACGTCTGAGCCAGTCAAAGTATTGTATGTGAAGGGGCTTGTCAAGACCATAAAGTTTCTTGAGATTCTCCCTCGCCTGGGCGGAGACTTTTAGTGACATCTCGGTCTGAACTTCCACAGGCCCTCCGGGAGCAAGATGAATAACAGTAAAAGTGATAAGAGTGATCCCGAATATAAGGGGCACCATAAGAAGCAGCCTCTTTGACATATAGAAAAGCATATATCGTAATATACTACAATAAAAAAGAAGATGAAATTCTATCTAATAAGCCTTGGCTGCGCAAAGAACCTCGTCGACAGCGAGAATATCGTTCATCATCTCCAGAAAACAGGCTATTCCATCACTGGTGATATTTCGGAGGCATCACTCATAATGATCAATACCTGCGGTTTCATCGAGGAGGCGAAAAAAGAATCGATAGACACTATTTTTTCCGTCCTCAAAGAAAAAAATAGAGACGCGAAGGTTCTCGTTTACGGATGCCTGGTTAAGCGTTATCAGAAGGAGCTGGAAAGACACGTGCCGGAGGTTGATCTTTTTGTTCCTCTCCTTCCGCATCATCAACTGACAGAGAAGATTAAAGAAAATTTTGCGCCCTGTGAAGAAACAGGCGCTCCGGCCGCAAAACCTATACTCTTCACCCCTCCTTCTTACAGATATATTAAGATCTCTGATGGCTGCAACAACTTCTGCTCATACTGCACAATTCCTGCAATACGAGGTGACTTAAGGAGTTACCCGGTGGAGGATGTCTTGAGGCGAATCAAAGATGTCCTGGATGAAGGATATTCTGAAATCAACCTCGTGGCGCAGGACATCACTGTATATGGGAAAGACCTTTATGGCAAGCCGTCTCTGGAGTTCCTTCTGAAGAAAATTCTCTCTCTGAGAAATGATTTCTGGCTCAGGCTTCTCTATGTCCATCCTTTAAGGGTTTCGAAAGAATTAGTCGAAATCATCAGATCTGATGCAAGGATAGTAAAGTATCTGGATATCCCCGTTCAGCATGTAAACACACGAATCTTGAGACTTATGAACAGGCATTACTCGAAGGATCTTCTCGTCAGGAAAATAACTCTACTCAGAGAAAAGATACCGTCAATCGCGCTCAGGACTTCCCTGATCGTCGGTTTCCCTACCGAAGAAGAAAGTGACTTTCAGGAACTATTTGATTTTGTGGAGAAGATCCGGTTTGACCATGTTGGCGTATTTGAGTATTCACACGAAGAAGGCACTCCCGCCTTCGCTCTCAAGCCAACAGTGCCAAGGAGCGTTAGAAAAAGAAGGAGAAAGAGCATTATGGAGTTACAGCGAAAAATTGCGAGAGCCAGAAATCACGCTATGAAGGGCAAAGTTTTTCCATGTCTGATTGAGCTTCCTCTTGACGAATGCAGAAGCATATGGATAGGAAGAATTTACTCCCAGGCTCCGGAGGTCGACGGGATTGTCTATGTAAAGGGCTACGGAGGGAATGGAAATCTGACCAGCGTGCGGGTTACTGGTTTCAAGGACTATGATCTGGTTGCTGAGTGCGTCAGGTAATATTCCTTAAGATAGCGCCCAGTATATGATTCTTTTTCTTCCATTATAGTGTCCGGCGTTCCCTCAAAAATAATCCTGCCCCCTTTGTCGCCACCCTCAGGTCCGAGGTCTATTATCCAGTCAGAGGCTCCTATAACGTCAAGATTATGCTCGATAAGAAGGACTGTGTTTCCTGCATCAACGAGCCTTCTCAGGATAGCGAGAAGGGCTCTGATATCTCTGAAATGAAGTCCGATCGTCGGTTCGTCCAGGATATAGAGATAACCCTTTGGCTGATGGCGTACAGGGAAGCCCGTTGAGGCCAGAGGGGCATTAATCAATTCCGCACATATCTTGAGTCTCTGCGCCTCCCCGCCTGAAAGAGTTGTTGCTGGCTGACCGAGCCTGAGATAGCCCAGGCCGATATCTTTCATTAAGAGAAGCTTATTTTTTACGCCTTGCGTGTCTTCAAAGTGTCCTATCGCTTCGTCCACGGTCATATTTAAGACCTCGTGTATATTTTTGCCGCGATATGAAACCCGTAACGCTTCGGGCTTGTATCTTGTGCCATTGCACTCTTCACATTTCATGTAAAGGTCTTCAAAAAAGTACATTTCGAGTCTTTGATACCCAGCACCTTTACATGCTTCGCACCTGCCGCCGGACACATTGAATGAAAAGAAGCCCGGGGTATATCCGTGAGCTTTCGCTTCGAGTTGCTCGGAAAATAGTTTCCTTATCTGGTCGAAAATTTTGAGATAGGTGACAGGATTGGATCGGGGGCTCCGGCCGATCGGTGACTGAGAGATAAGCTTGACGCCATTTATGTTCTGTATTCCTTCAATTTTTTCATACGGCAGGGGAAAATCAAATTGCATTTTGAATTCCCTTGCCAGTATACCATACAGTGTCTCCACAACCAGACTGCTCTTCCCCGAACCGGAGACGCCTGTGACTGCAATCATCGTTCCGAGGGGAATTTCAAGATTGACATATTTCAGGTTATTCCCCCTTGCGCCATAGAGTATAAGTTTTTGACCTTCTGGCCGCCTCTTTACAACAAAGGGGATGTCTAATCTCTCGATGCCATTTATATAACGCGCCGTCAGTGTGTCCATCCTTAAAAACTCATCTTTTGGAACCGACGCCACAATTTCGCCACCCTGATGGCCGCCTCCGGGTCCCATCTCAACGATCCACTCAGCAGATTCAATAATCTTCCTGTCATGCTCCACCACTATGATGGTATTGCCATGTCCGGAAAGCTCCGCCATGATCTCAGAGATGATCTCAGTATCTCTCGCATGAAGACCAACAGTCGGCTCATCAAGGACGTACAATGTCCCGGTAAGAAAAGATGATAGTTGATTTGACAGGTTTACCCGTTGATATTCGCCGCCGGAAAGAGTCCTGCCATCCCGGTTCAAGGTTAGGTAGTCGAGTCCGACTCTTCTAATAAACCCCAGTCTGAGCTGCGTCTGCCTCAAAACTTCCTTTGCCATCTCCCTCTTGAACGGAGGAATGTCAAATTCCTCGAAGAATTTTATTGTATCTGACACAGGCATTCCGGTGAGTTCTGAAATATCAAGACCTGAAATCTTATATGCAAGGGATTCACTTCTCAATCTCTTTCCCTTACATGTCGCACAGGTAACGGGTCTCCTGTACCTGCTGAGGAATACCCTTATGTGGAGCTTATATCTCCTGCCCTCCATCTCTTCAAAGAAATCATCTATTCCGTAAAACCTTTCTCCGCCTTTATAGAGCAAAGATTTCTCCCGTTCCGAGAGTTCAAAGTAAGGTTTACGGATGTCTATTCCCTCTTTTTCAGCATTTTTGACCATCTGCTGTTTCCACCATCTGTAAGCCGGCTTGTTCCAGGGGTCTATAGCCCCCTGCAAAATGGAGAGACTCTTATCAGGCACGACCAGATCCTCATCATATTTCAAAATATTTCCGAAACCCTTGCAATCCGGGCATGCGCCTACCGGATGGTTAAATGAAAAAAGAAGAGGATATGGTTTGGGAAGTTCGGTATTGCATTCTTCGCACATGTTCTCCGAGGAAAAAATGAGGGTTGTGAAATGAGGGCTTTTATCCGGCGTGACAATAATCACCTTGATCCTTCCCTCGCCCTCTCTCCATGCCATCTCGATCGAGTCCGAAAGACGGGGTTCATCACGGAGGATGAGCCTGTCCAGGACTATTTCAACAGGTGAAGGCATAAGTCGCAACGAATCTGTATCAACGACTTCCTCGTTAACCCAGGCCCTGTGGAAACCTTTCTTTTTCAGCTCATCCAGGGAGTGTTTAGATTCAAAGGTAATGATTGCCCTTCCCCCGGGATACCTTGTCAAGAGCTCGGATATCACCCGTGAGGTATCCCACATTACTATCTCCTTGCCACAGACGGGACAATAGGGCGTCGCGATCTTTGAATAAAGCAGTCTCAGGTAGTCATAGACTTCTGTCAATGTCCCAACGGTCGAACGCGACCCCCGCACCGGATTTTTTTGTTCGAGGGCAATAGCCGGCCTAATATTTCGAATCTCATCAACGTCCGGCCTGTCCAGCTTTTCAAGGAAAAGTCTCGCGTATGTGGAGAGAGATTCTATGAACCTCCACTGTCCTTCCGCAAAGATCGTGTCGAAGGCCAGGGAGGATTTGCCGGAACCTGAGACCCCGGTTACTGCAATGACTTTGTTGTGCGGTAAGTCCAGATCTATGTTCCTCAGATTATTCTGCCGGGCACCCAATATTATTAGTCTCTTTTCGCGCATCTAAATATTTTACCACGTTACTTCAGGTCAAATGCCATCAGCGTTAATAGCATCCTTTTTGTGACGAGTAGTCTTTTCAGGCCGGAGATCCTTCCTTAAGCCACCACTAATGTTCCACGTGGAACATTACAAAACTGAAAATTTGCAGAACGAGTTCAGGACTGCGGATAAATAAAAACCTGACTGAGGATTATATTATAATACCGCTTCTGAAAAAGGAGGAGCAGGTCTGATTTCCTCCCGCGAGTAGCCATCTCTTTACTCTTTGCTCTTTACTCTTTGCTTTCGGGCATAATGCCTTATGACATGGCATAATGTCGCACAAGAAAGGGCGTTGAAAGATAAATATCCATTTATATCAATAAGTTATAGGATGGCATTGCTTTTGCTAAGATTCGAATAAATATTCCGTGTTATTAAAATGTTAGGGGGAGGTGAAACATTGGGAGATTGAACCAAAACGTTCAGGGAAATAATCAATATTATTATCAATTCACTTTTCAAAAAGGAGGTTAGCTATGGTAAGTCACAGGATAGCGGAGGCTGAGGAGCTCGCAAGAATCCTCAAAGAATGGCACGATCTGGAGGATGAAACGATTTCACTGGCTGAAAGTCTGATGAGCAAGTCGAATAACGATTTCGTCAAAGTGATCATGGAGATGATTAAGCGTGATTCGGAAAAACATAAATCCATGCAAGAGTTCGCTATCAACCATCTGACAAAAGAGGCTGTTCGTCTCAGTCACGAAGAACTAGTCCCACTCAGTGAGGTTCTGGATAGACATGTGGCAGCCGAAGCCAAATCAATGGGACTTGCGAATATTGCAATGACCAAAAGCACAGACTATTTCACTAACTTTATCATCACTTACTTGCTGATGGATGAGATAAAACATCACGAAATGTTGACGAAACTGGATCACATCAAGGGACAGATTTATCCTTACGGTCAGACCAGAGAGGAACGGCTGGGCGGAGCACGTCTATAGTCCGATTTTGTTCGCAGACAATACTGTCCCGGATATTTGAGATTTGGCTGGATGCCGAAAAGCGCCGTGACGATGATACCCGACAAAAATTCCTCATTGTCTTAGTGGCCTGAATTAAATTCAGGCCACTCTCAAGTCTTTTTTTCTAACTATTTCACATTCTCATCTGATGCGCCCTGCCTGGCAAAGGCTATTGATGAAAGAAACATGTATCCTCTAAAATAAAAATCGTTTGGGAAGGCGACTGATAGGTCCCAATTTATGGATGAAGAGAGAAACAAAATTATCCAGGAAAAAATACAGATGCAGGAACAGATAGAAAGAATGCAGCTTCAGGGCTTAAAACAGCAGATACTGGGAATACTTATCGAAGAAAAGAAGTTCGATCCTGCCGAAGTCGAGGCAGACCCGGAGTTTGTGTTGAAAATGAGTGATCGTGAGGCGGCGGCTACAATAGATTTTATTGTGAATCTCCCACCAGGAAGTTTTATGGTCATCAGATGCGTGAATTCGGGATTGGAATCCTGGGAGAGATATATAACGGCCTTCGCCCGAGCAGTTAAGGAATACCAGATACCTTATGCTGTCATCACCAATGGAGAAGAAGTTAGAATAATTGATGTTCTAAGAGGATCTCTTGCGGTTGGAACAATCGACAAGCTTTTCACCAGGCAGGAAGCCCTGGAAAAAATGAGAGACTTTAAAAAGGTACCTTTCCCGACCCATAAGCTCGAAAGAGAAAAAAGGATCATTTATGCCTTCGAGGGTATCAAATGTCCATCAGTGACTAAGCCCTAAGTTGTCGAAACACATTCTTCCGATTGGCGAGTACTGTTTGATAGACGTGATTAGAACATCTATTTACTCGACCAAGTCAGCCTCAGCATCGATAAAGAGACGCACCTCCTTGCTGACTAAGACGCCACCACCTTCAAGCGGCTCATTCCAGGTGATCCCGAAATCTTCACGGTTAATCTCCAAAACAGCCGAAAGACCTATGGTGAGCTCGCCTCCAAAAGGACTCTTAACAGGTCCCGCGAACTTGACATCGGAACAACTCACGAAACGGGTGATACCGTGTATGGTTAAGTGACCCCTCACGCGAAAGCTTCCTTTGGTATCGCCTTCTATTTCAGCACTTGTGAAGGTTATCTCCGGATATTTGTCGACATCAAAAAAATCAGGGCTTCTGAGATGCTCGTCGCGCTTTTTTATTCCCGTAAATATTCCTTCAGCCTTAATATGAGCTTCTATGAAATCGATCTTCTTGTTGTCTTTGTCCATCTGAACAAAACCGGTTATCTGATTGAATTGCCCCCTCACATTCGCAACCATCATGTGACGTACCGAAAAAGCGGCAACGGAATGATCAGGGTCTATTATCCATTTTCCCATTCTTTACCTCCTTCTAAGGTATTCAAGCCTGTTCAATATCTCACAGTCCCTTGAAAATCAAGGTTCTGTGAGTAGATATTAATTCCCTTTTACCGCAAATTCTCTTAAAATATCTCATCAATTCCACAAGGAGGCCAT